>CALKYB010000211.1 GCA_938003565.1 uncultured bacterium | reverse complement strand
ACTTGTCTGGCATATCCTTCAACTCAGGAACCCAGCGTCGAACATACTCCCCCTTAGAGTCAAATCTCTCTCCCTGCCTTACTGGGTTAAACACGCGAAAATAAGGCGCAGCATCAGCACCAGACCCAGCCACCCACTGCCAACCCATAGTATTGTTAGCTAAGTCTGCGTCAACTAAGGTATCCCAAAACCACTTTGCTCCCTCCTGCCAAGGCTGAAGCAAGTGCTTAACCAATAGCGAAGAGGCCACCATGCGAACTCTATTGTGCATCCAACCAGTTCGCCAAAGCTCTCGCATTCCAGCATCCACTATTGGATAACCAGTCTCTCCTTTCTGCCAGGCCCGGAGATATCTAGAATTTTTTCTCCAAGGAAAATTCTTATACTCTTCCCGAAGTGGATGCTTGGGCGTTTTTGGGAAATTAAAAATTAAACTATGGGCAAAATCTCTCCAGATAATTTGTCTCTGATAGGCGAATTTCTCTCCTGCATCTAACTTACTTTTCTCAATACCTCGCCACACCTGCCAAGGAGAAATTTCACCGAAATGTAAATGAGGGGAGAGTTTTGAAGTTCCCAATACTGAAGGAATATCTCTTTCCTTACTATAGACCCTACTGCTGTTAGAGACAAAAGAAGATAAAGCTTCTAAGGCACCTTTTTCTCCGGGATGCCAATCTTTCTCCAGTCCAAGATGCCAGTCAATTTTAGGATATAAATTCAAAGCCTCTAAGCTCTTCTCAAAATCGTCAGTTTCGAGCGGCCAATCAGAATCTATCGAGCTGGGCTTAACAGTAGCTTTTGGACATTCAATCTTAGCTAAAACCGACTTAGAATAGGGCGTATAAACTTTATAAGGCCCACCAGCGCCTGTCTTCATTTCCCAGGGTTCGGTTAACAACGATCCATTGAAGGACTCCACCGAAAGTCCCTCGTCAATCAATGATTTCTTTATTTTCTTGTCTCGAGCAACTATTTTCGGATCGTAGAGTCTATTCCAAAAAACTTTCGAAACATTTTTCTCTATCGCAATCTCTCTTATAATTTCCAAGCTGGAAGTGCCTGAGCGCAAAATCAAACCAGAACCTAGCTCGGTCAACGATTTATTAAACTCTAATAAAGTTTGATGTAGCCACCATTTTGTAGCCCCTCCCGGCAACCAAGGTTTTTCCTCCTCTGGAGCATGAATATAGAGGCAATAAACCCTACCATGACTCAGAGCTGCACTAAGAGCAGGATTATCGTTGAGTCTTAGGTCGCGACGAAACCAGAGTATTCCTGCTTTTGTTAAATTGGGTGAATCTCTAGGCATGAATCATTGTGAAAGAAGTAAACTTTTAACTTCTTTACATTAATTCAGAACTTATACGAAGACAAGCTACCCTGCAGTCTTAGGCCTATGCCCATGGAGGAATGAATGCACCTCTTGATTTGCTGTATCAACTGAAAAGTGCGCATGGCCTGAAGGACCATCTGGGGTCCAAACACCCGCTATCCTAGCACCTTTGGGATCTTTCCAAACGTAGGACACTCCCCCATCAGATCTATGTTTTATATCGCTAACATTTCCCCTTTCATATTCATAAGCTAGGTTAAGCAATTTATTGGTAGAGCGAAGAACCCGTATGTTCTTCCTAATATTCTTTCGCTCCCAAACAGCCTCTAAACCAGAGGCCTTGTGCCTAAATATAGCAAATTTTCCACTACTGCCTTTGTTGAAATCGGCAAGAGTAAACGGTCCATCTTTTCCAAGCATTGCAAAAAGAACTTTCGGCGAAAGCTGTATGTCAAACTGCTTTCCTTTATGAGTTTTATGGGCATCAACCTCACTCCCACCATTAAATTGAATCTGTACCCCTAGTTCTCTTTGAAGCTGCACCACATACTCCATGGCATCTTTATGCATACCAATTAAGCTAGTGGTGAATTTTCCACTTTTAACAGGACGCTTCTGTGCCATGTAACCGCGAGAAGAGTGAACATAGAACTTGTCATTAACCAGAAGAGGACTACCAGATTTAGTATGAGTTAAAACACGAACGGCTCCCTCTACCTCCCCATACCTTAGATCAGACTCACGAAATCCAAAATATTTCAATCCTTCCTGCTCCGTCTTAATCAAATCAGATCTTCTAGAGGTATCAACTCTCCTACTAACAGGAGCTTGTGCCGTCTTGGAGCTTGAAGAGCTCTGCACCATCATACCAGGAGAAGATTGATAACCAACTGCAAAACCGTTCCAAGTTAATCCACCAACTTGGCCGTCAATACTTTCTAATTTTAGAAAACTTTGTACCCCTCTTGTCCAATAAGCAGCCTGCTTACTAAAATAACTGGGATCTCCGCCACCTGTAATATTTTTCTTTTGAGTTTCATAGAGCCTATCAACTATATTACGCCACTCCTTAACCGCCGGCCCTCTAGACCCCACGCGAAGGACTTCTCCAGAACTCATAGCTTTATACAAATTGGTAACCTCAACCCCATCCAACACCGTAATCCTACCATTTCTAACAGTAAACCTACCTATCTTACGAGCTTGGGTCCGCGAGCCACTGAAAGCTGAAGTAACAGCTTTAGGTAACTTATTATTTGCAAGTAATTCTTGACCCTGATTGGGATGCTGAGAGTAGTATTTCTCAATCCCTTTAGCCACCAATGCTCGAAGCTGTAGCCCCTTGGCTCTTCCGGTGCGAATTCCTCGCTTCCCCATTGAAGCCTGCCAGTTCCCGTAGGCTTCGCTAGTATTACTCCCCCAACCACCATCAACGCCTTTAGGATCAAAACCTTCGGCCTCCAGTCCCAGTTGTAGAAACCTAACAGCTACCCGATCTTTACTTCCAGGCTTTAGCACCATCCCTTTAGTTACAATGTCATCAACTGTTAGCTTCTTCTGAATAGTTTGGGTTTTAGTTTGGGTTTTAGCTCTAGATACTTTAAGAAGACCAAAGTCAGAGGGATTCTGCTTCTGGAGGTTTGAAGCTACTGTCAAAAGATCTGAAAGATCCTTACCAGACACTACCGTTGTCACTTCTCGACCAAACCTTCTTTGAAAGGCTTGTAGCCCAGCTATACTTTGATCCCCAAAAACTCCATCAATCGGCCCTGGATTCACTCCTTTATAGGCAGCCAAGGCTCGCTGAATTTTAGCCACAACATCTCGAGGATTGTCAGCTCCTTTTCTAATTTCAGTGAGAGAACGAGGAACCTCAACTCTTACACCAACTTCCTTTATGAACACTTCTTGAGCACTACTTTCTGGGGATGCCATTACTGCTTAACTCCGACAATCTTACTTCACTAAACATCGATACTTTAGGACAAGCCATAAATACCGACTGTTTTGATGCACAAACTGGATACTATCCTATTATGGATAATTTTCAAGCCCTAAGACCTGTAAATCTAGGCAAATATCGTAAATACTTGATATATTTACTCTTTTATTTTTATTGAATTAAACTGGTGCCTTGAGGAGGTTGTGCTCAAACTCCTTCATCAGAACTTTGGTACGCTCACCTACCCGACCACGGCCTATTTTCCGGCTATTGAGCTGGACCACTGGCAGAATTTTTTTGCTGCTAGAAGTCACAAAGGCCTCCTCAGACTCATCAAGCGACTTAAGGCTAAGGTCTACCTCTTCCACCTGAAAGTACTTATTCGCAATTTCAAGCACACAAGCTCGGGTCACACCCATCAAAATATTTCTCTTTGGAGTTAAAAGTTTATCTCCAAAAAATGCGAAAAAATTACTCCGGGGACATTCACTGACAATACCATCACTAGAGTACAAAACATCGTCTGCACTCTTACTGCGGATCCAAGGTCCTAAACGAATAGAGTTAATATAGTTTATCGACTTAACTTCTGGTAACTCTCGTTGAAATTCTGCGCTTACAAGAGAAATCCCTTTTTCATAAACTTCTGGCTGACATTCTGGGCACTCTTCTACAATCATAACAATACGGGGCTTAGACAGAAAGGAACCATCGTCACCACCTGTCACAAAAATTCTAACCGCAGGCACAGAAAAGTTCGAACTAGATACAAGCTTTTCACAAATTTCAACTATCTGCTCATCACTTAAATGAATCTGCAAATGCAGGGCCTTGGCTGAATTACGCAACCGCGACAAATGTTGATCAACTTGAAAAAATCTTCCCGAGCGAAAAGTAAAAAAGTCAAAAACCCCATAGCCTCTCTGAAGAGCTAGGTCAGAGGTTGGAAGAAGAGCACTCTCCCTAGTCAAGAACTCTCCATCTATATAGGCGCAAACAGCCACTTAAGATTGAGCCTTAAGCTTCACTTTAGATTCGGCATTCTCTAGAACAGCAGCAGCGAGCTGGCCTGACATAAATAGATAGAGAAGGGATCCAAAGAAAGACAACCCCCAAAGAACCTGCCAATACCAAATCATACCCAAAAGATTTTGAGCAAAAAATAGGCAAATTAGAAGCCAAAAAATTCCTGAAAAACAAAAATAGAGTCTAAGCTTAACGAAACTTAAATTCCTAATGCCACTAAATTTCAGATACTGGAGAAATATACAATATGCTATAGTCGACGCTACTAAATAGTTAGTGTTTGAGCTAAAGCTAGAAAACCAGTCCATTTCGTCGTTGCTCCCCGACTCAGCATTATCAAGTAACTACTCTAACTGTACCCTTAATAATTAAAATTGAAGTTCCATCAAACTTTGTTAGCTGGAAGCCATCAAATTTCTCCTTATGGGTAAAGCTATAGTCTCTCAGAATACCAATCGCGATATCTTCACCAAGCAATAAGCCATCATCGCCATCAGAACGATAATGCACTCCCGCTGCATTCCTACCAATACTTATGTTATTGGCAAGCTTGTTAACTTCATCACCAAGTCTTAATTCTAAGCCGCCCAGAGATTCCAGAGTACTTCCATCGCGACTAGCTTCGACTGGATTTGGAATTATATAATCTTCGTGAATCCAGGCTTTCAAAACAGTACAACAAGCTCCCGCGACAACAGCATGGCCCGCTGGGTAGGCTGGATGTACAGGTGAACCCTCTGGATAGCACTGCGGCAGTAAGTATGTACCAAACGCAGTATGCATAAAGTCCATTGCATTTGAATTAAAGATTTCGGCATCAATACCGTAATCCTTTCTGCCTGTCATTTGATTATGAATTCTCCCAGCAAAAGTCTCTGGTCGAAGCCGACGATGCACAAGCCATTTATGATACCAAGCACCAGTCAATGCGACACGACCAGCCAAACAAACATTGTGTATCATTTCCGGGACACCAAACGAGACAAATCCACTTTGATTCTGCGAACCCAGGTAAGGATTATTGCCATCAAGAGCTTCTTGACCATAAGAAGCTACATTTAGCGCAGCATTGAAATAGGCCTGAAAAAGAACATCCGAATGAACATACTCTGCTAGGGCCCTATTGTTATTTATATATCCCCGTTCTGGCTGAAATTGAGTTTCAAATTGGGGCTTTTGACCTTTCTGAATAAGAAGCCACTCATCATAGGAAGTCATAAAGTCTTCAGAGAAAACTGGATTCCTATATCGTTGCTCGATTAAAGAAGGTCCATACTTAATGTCCTGCAAAAGAAACTGCGAAATGTATGGTCCAGTTAGATTACCTCTAGAAAAGCCACGAAAAATAGTTTCCGGAGTAACCTGTCCAGAAATTTTAGGCCCAACTGTTTCGGAAAAAGAGTTTAAATCATTTACGGCAGCAGCAATTTGCACATCGCTTTCATAATCCTGGAATGGCACATCTCTAGTAATCGCTTGCCAGTACAACTCTCCCATCTCCGCGGCGACAGTTTTACCCGCAAAAGAAGGGGCAGGAGCCATATAGGTAGCGTGAGAATCAACTCCCACTAATTCAAAAGTAAAGGCGCCCATTGGGTTAGCCAATGTACGCTCACTCAAAGGATCAAGAGGTAGTTGTTCTAAGAGACGAGAACTACCACGATCAAGAGCTTCCTTAAAAAGTTGAAAATCTCGTTTATCAACTTCCCCTAAATCATTATGAGTAAATGTTTTATGAAAAGAGGATCTGCAATCATCAGGGAACAACACCTCATCGTCATTACACAGCTGATTCGGTATACTACCAGAGTACTCCAAATGAGCTGCACGCTGACGTATATCAAAAGCACTTTTTTTGCGATTCCCTGCACTCTGAGGACCAACTATCTCAGCTACTGCTTCTTGGGGGAGAAGAGCCCCAACGCCCAAAGTAGTTCCAGCCAAACAAGCAGCACCCGTACCAAAACCAATTTTCAACATGTCACGTCGAGAAACACCTTTTGCATCCTCTTCTGGTAAAGAAACCTGACTGTTACTAGTTGTAGTATTTTTACTCATAGAAAACTTCCTGCAATTTTAATATTACGATTTATCCCCCTAGACTCCAGAACTATCCCCTTAATAAAGGAGAATTCCCGAGTGTCAGTTTCTCACCATGGACATCCGCTAGGCAACTAAAACTTAAGGTCTTAAAACCACTTTTGACCTATTAGCAAACACATATCTGTGGAAAACCCCTAAAAAACACCACTAAAAGTTTGTGTGGATAAGTTCATGTCTCGGCCCACCTTTAATTTATTTTCCACAGCGTTAAATTTGCAATTTAATCTTCACAAGATAGTATTTTACAACACACTACACTTCCCAACTAACACCTAAACCTAAAAACGCTAAAAGTCTTGAAAGAAAACTAGTTATGAAGATCGTCGCACTCGATACTCACGTTACCGACTTTGATGGACTTAGTTTTGATAAATTCTCGGAACTTGGAGAGTTTATCAAATATGACTTCACTTCAAGTGAAAACCGTATATCTAGAATCGCTGACGCCACGGCCGTAATTACCAACAAGGTGCTAATAGATGAGCAAATTTTAAATCTTTGCCCAACTATTCAGTACATTGGCGTGACCGCCACAGGTATAAATAACGTGAGTCTAGCAGCAGCTAGTAACAAAGAAATAGCTGTTACTAACGTCCCAGGATACTCAACTAATTCCGTCGCTCAACTCGTTATTTCCTTTATTTTAAAACACTACTCTCGGGTTGAGGAAAATTCTTCTCTAGAGCTTATTAGCGAGTACCAAAAAAGCTTCTATTTTTCTCTACAACACACCCCAACCAGGGAAGTCGCCGGAAAGACACTGGCGATTATTGGATATGGGGAGATAGGTCAGAGAGTTTCAGAAATAGCCCGAGCCCTTGGAATTAAGGTAATCAAAACGGCAATACCAGGACGAACCTACAAGGAAACCAGAGTTTCCCTTGAGGATGCCTTTTCCCAAGCTGATATAGTTTCGCTACATTGCCCCCTCACCGAGGAAACAAAAGAAATAATAGACAAATCTAGCTTGGGAAAGTTGAAATCTTCTGCAATCCTAATTAATACCGCCCGAGGAGGTCTAATCAATGAACAAGATTTAGCGAACTCCCTTAAATCCGAAAGCCTCTCTCATGCCTATCTAGACGTACTGTCTGTAGAACCCCCAAAGAAAGAAAATCCTCTTCTCAATTGCCTAAATACAACAATCACCCCTCACCTAGCTTGGGCAACTCGGGAATCTAGAGAACGTCTCATCAATGAGGCATTTCAAAACCTACTTTTTTGGCAGCAGGGAAAATCTAGAAATCGCGTTGACTAGCTTTGGTGGCTGTTTATTGTTGACTTCTTTCTGAAACAGGTCATTTCAGCACTACTAGCTGACCATTTTTTGCACTCTCTTGGCCTAACTAAAGAGTCAGTAAATTTACTGAAAGCACAATAATATTAGCAACTTAAGGAAATCCCCTAGGTTGGCAAATTAACTTCTCGAATATATGTAAGAAATTACTAAAGAAGAGAGTTAAAAATGTCGATACTTACCCTTTATACAGGGAATGTATTGGGAGGGGTCTTTAGTAATGAAAACCCAAAATTTATCAAGCAACCAAAAGGGGTTTACCTTAGCAGAGCTACTGGTGGTGACAGCGATCGCCTTTCTCATACTATCTATGGCCTCTTACAATCTCAAGAGAATGGTTAACCCCTTGCAAGACTCATCTGCAGAACTAGTGGGAATAGTTAAGCAAGCCAAAGCAAAGGCTATTCATACTTCTTCCGCGTATAAAATCCATGCTCCAGATAATAAGAGTGTTGTAACAAGCTTCGCGAAGTCTTGCAGCGATCCGACATTTGTAGATGATGCGACAATGAAACTAACACTGGACAGTAGTCTCGATATGACTACAAGCGGCTGGACTTTTTGCTTCTCACCAAGAGGGCTCGCTGACCGTTATCAACAAATTCTAATTGTCGACAATAGATTAAAAAGCAAAATGATCGAAGTATTTAGAGGTGGAGCAGTGAGGACACTTTAATGAAATTTCACAACATGAAAATAGAATTGCCCCTCAGGGACAGCAATCAAAGAGGATTTACCTTGCTTGAGGTTTTAGTTTCACTATCAATTCTTGCAATTGCACTCTCATCCTTGATGCCTGTTTTTGCGAGCCTCTCAAAATTTAATACACAGATGGATTTTAAGACTAAGGCTATCGCAGCAGGTCAAGAAAGAATGGAGAGTATTAGAGAATCTGACCATTCTACGATCCCAACTAGTGGATCAGTTGACACAAATCACGTGATTGATGGAACCCCTCTATTGCTAACAACTACTTACTGCGAGACATCTTCTTTCTGTACTGGAGACAATAAACATATCTCCATTGATATTATCCACAATGGCAACAAAATACATGAACTGGAAACTGTCTTTACCAACTTCGAATAAGGGTTTCACCGTCATAGAACTTTTAGTTTCTATGGTGATTGGACTAATAATGGTCTCCATTGCGGTTTCCACAGTTCTCTCTGGCAAAGACTCCTATCAAACGAACCTCATTCGAACCAGAATGTCTCAGAACGTTCGAGGAGCCCTGGATATTCTCGGGACAAATATCAAACAAGCAGGTGAGAGGCTTCCAGACAACGTTCCTGCAATAGAGCTAGTCAACGGAGCTAGCGGCGCTCCTGATCAACTGATACTTAGACGAAATATCCTAGGTGAAGTTCTCACACTTTGCGAGCCAATAAATATTGGAACTCAGAATCCTGTTGTATTCGGAAACTATTCCACTACCCCAGGGTGTGACTACGCCGCACAAGACGCTAAATACAACGCTTGGAGAAACCATCGGCTAGCGAATACGATAACTTATGGCTTCATAATTAATACTGCCACAAAGCAAAGTGAGATATTTGAATACCGTCGGGAACGAAAAACTGGCTCAAGATTTTTCATTAGACGCCGAGCTGCTGGTGGCGGAAATTGGCAACACAACTACCCGGTAGGAAATACTAGTGTCTATCTGATTGAACAGTGGAACTTTTCTCTCCAAGCGGATCCAGTCATTAGCGGGGAAACGATTCTATCTGTAGTAGAAAACGATGATACTTCAAATCCGCTCCACTTAGCACCGGCCATTAACGATCTTCAAATTGAAATAGAACTAAAAGACGGCTCAGTCGTACAGTCGTTGGCAGCAACCGACGACTGGTCTAACATCAAGAATTTGGATGTAACTATTACCTCTGAAGAAACTCATAAGGGCAAGGTCTATAAATCAGAGCTAAATGCGAAATTTTTCCCTCGCAATATCTTATCTCTGTAAATTTACCGCAAAAAATGCTCCCCCCTGAAAAGAAACGAAGAAGAATCTGCTCTCTTATGCATCATTTTCACTCGAGAAACGAAAATTTCCTTCTACAAAAGCTCCAACATTAAAAACCCTTACTCCCTCAAAACTGGCAAGACATATGAACGTTGATTGCAAAATTCCTGTTTTTGCAGGCGACAAAAAAGTCGGTCAATCCTTCCTCTTACCCCTCGAAACAAAATTTAAAAAATGGTTCGTGCCAAAACTTCCTGGGTGTATTGAAACCTGGCACCTAACCTACTGCACTATTCTCTGGTCTCTCTCAACCATATTCTTCGGATACCTTGCTCAATCCAATCTGGCTTGGATTTGGGGAATTTCATTAATGATCGTTCTTCAATATCTCACCGACTTATTTGATGGAGAGCTTGGTAGATATCGGGACGCGGGATTAATCAAATGGGGGTTCTATATGGACCACTTTCTAGATTATCTATTTACCTGCTCACTCGTCTTCGCAGGCTACCTTTTTGCTCCGTCAGAGGTCCACGCCTGGTACTTCTTTCTTGTCGTGATTATGGGTGGCTTTATGGTAAACTCCTTTCTGCTTTTTGGAGCTACTAACAAGTTTGAGATTTATCAAGCCGGAGTTGGTCCAACTGAAGGAAGGTTAGTGTTAATAGTAGTTAATGCAATTATATTCTTCATCGGCACTGAACACTTCAACATTCTCCTTCCACTGAGCTGCCTAGTAACCGCTATAGCTCTAATAATGCACTGCCACAAAATTCATAAACAGCTATGGCATCTCGATATGGAAAATAAAAACAAACCTAGTTAGTAGATTCAAACTCTTTCTTCATAAAGACTCCAAGACTTTCCTCGTCAATCGTTCACTATAACTATTGATTTTCCAATGTCCAGGACTCCAACCCCTTAAAAATCGATGAAAATCTGCCCAAGCATAAGGAGACAACTCTCTCCATTCATCTTGAACAGCCTTAAAATCGAACTTCGCTCTATCAATACACCTACCCATAATATCAAAATAAAAGTCTAAGAGCTCATCCTCAAGGGCTTCACAGTCTTGCTCAGACAAACAGCTACCAATAAAATAGGCAACATCCTTCATGCCACAACCACCGCCTACATATTGAAAATCCACTGTGGCAACACTCTCTTTGTCAGTAGAAAAACAAAAATTATCTAACTTTGAATCTCCATGAACAATAGTCTTAAAATGAGAAGCGCTCAAACGACTATCGATTTCAATCGCGGCTTCCTTCAGCTCGAGATCCGTCAAGGCATCTAGTTCATCC
>CALKYB010000210.1 GCA_938003565.1 uncultured bacterium | reverse complement strand
GCACTGCATATTCCCATTTGATTGAAAGGTCGTCTATGCCGAAGTTTATAGTGGGCGGGGTATATACGCAGCTTAAGGAGTCTTTATACCAAGCCGCACAACAAGAGCTGCAACCGCGGACACGATGAATACTGGAGTAACGTGAAGTACTAACACATGCACTGGGTCATACATACATGCCACATGCATAAACGATGCTGACGCTAAAACTCCAACTACTCCAATTAGTATACCAGTTGTAAGCCTTTCAAAAACGGCTCGAAATCTCAGTAGCGTAAAAAGACTTAGGGCGACTATAGTTCCGAAGACTATCCCCTCATAAAAGCAATTTGGACGTTTGCCTACCATTGAAACACTCAGAGAGGGGTCGTAGAGCGAGTACAGAAATAGACCAACCAGCAAGGATCCAATAAGCTTAATAGCAATTGAGATTGCTTTGGTTTTATAGCCTGGAATTGATGAGCCTAGAACTTTCCAAGTGAGGAGAAAAACCAACACTACTCCACAGAGCACCTCTGCAAAAAATCTAGGAGAGGAAAGTAGCTGAGAGCCGATATTTGGGCGAAAGCCAACTACCCATAGACCCCATAAGGTAATCGAAAAAAATAGGGTTAAATGCCAAAAGAGAACGACTCGGAGGGTAGTTCGCACGGGGGTGAACTCCTCTAGGTCATCAACTAATGTATTGATCAGTTCTTCTTTTTTCATTTCAATTAATACTACGTAATAAATGACTAAAAGTTACAAAATTAGGGCTAACCTGCTCTAAATTAAACATTTTATACCTAATCCTCCTAGTTTCTCTTATCAAACTCCTTCTCTATTAAGCTACGCAACACTTTGCTAGCTCTATACGATCGAACTTTTACAGCAGATTCACTAATATTGAGTTTGCTTGCTACCTCTCTAGTACTGAGACCGCTTAGTTTAGTTAGTTCAATGATTTCTCTAAATTTAGGTTGTAGTCTTCCAAGAAGAACTTCAATTTCTTTCGCCATATCCAAATTATCGCTTTTTGTAGCCGGGTGAATTTCATAGTCGGCATCGAAAACTAATTGTTTAGAGTCCTTTTTAATTAGTCGGTATTGATCGCAAATTTTTCGTCTGACGATGGTAAAAAACCAAGGACCAAAGGGGCGATTTGTTTGGTAGGTGTGCTTAGATCTATGAATTGCCATCAAAGTATTTTGAATGCAATCTTCCACCTGAGAGTCAGATTTAAGGTATCTGGAACAAAATATTTTTAAGTAGGAATAAATCTCATTGAGCAGTATTTCGTAATCAGAGGAGTTTCCTGTACTCGCAGATTCTAGGAGTTGCTTCCAACGTCGCTCATCTTCCCTAGTTAAGGAGCGTAGCGGTTTCTTCTGGGACCCCTCACCAAGAGCTGTAAAAAGAAAAAATTTAAAATAGTGTAAAATCAAACTAACAGACTCTCGGGCTGGAAGTGGGTTGTCTCATCAAAACAGAAGCTTACTATTCATCTACTAGATTGCAAAACCAAAATCTTTGAACTCGTCAAAATTATTTTGTAACCATCCAAAATACCCAGCGAACGAATAGGGCGAGAACTAACCATTAGTTCAATCTAAATCCCAACTAGATTACTAATAATAAAGTTGTCTAGCGGAGATGTGAATGGATTTAGCGATTTATTTAATAAGCGAAACTTAGTGGAGAAATTTAAATGAATAATAAAAACTTGCGTAAGATTGTAGCCGCTAGCACCTTGGCTTTGTCTTTATCTTTGACATCTTTAGTCGCAGCTCAAACTAACCCTTCGGTAGTTGTTACTTTAGAAAATTTGATGCCGGAGCGCGGAACACTTCTGACACCTGTGTGGCTTGGTTTTCATGATGGAACATTCGATTCATATACCCCCACCACTTGAGATTTCCAGTAATAAACAATCTTCCACCCGGGGGTGTAGCGATGCGCTAGCATCGCCAGTAGATTATATAGGCGTACCAAAAAAACACAGAATGCGCAGCATTTCCTTTTTAAAATTAGCGACAAGCAGCTGTTTTCTGGGTTAAACCGATTTTCTTGCCAGTCAGGTCTTTTTGGGTGGGGGTATAAAATATTTGCTGAACTGCTTCGCAGCTCAGTATATAGGCTTTGATAAACAGGAGGCATACGGGGATTTTAGAAGGGTACGCCTATATAATGGGGGCCAGCCTGCTAGTGAACCTTTAGGTGGAAATGAAATTGAAAGTTTAGCAGAAGACGGCAATACAGGTCCCATATCTGAAACCTTTAGTTTACTTACAGAGGGTGCTCCACAAGTTCCTGGTGTGGCTTCTCCCACTGGGCCATTGTCTCCGGGGGACAAAGTGAGTGTTACGGTCAATTTGGATCCACTCAATAATCGCTATTTTAGTTACGCTTCAATGATTATTCCTAGCAATGATTTCTTTATTGCTAACGGAAATCCCTTAGCTCACCAGATTTTTGATGAAAGTGGGGAGTTTGTAGGTAAAAGTTTTATCGTCTCCGGCGATGAGTCAAATGATGCTGGTACGGAAGTGAATGACGAGATTGCTAGAAACGTTGCATTCTTGAATCAATCTGCTCCAAATACTGGTGTTGATGAAAATGGATCAGTTACTTCCCCTGCTTCCGGATTTGCCAGTCCTGGAACACTAAGTTTTCCTGACGGAATTCTTAGTCAGCCTATTTTTGGAAATGCAAATTTTAACACACCTGATTCTCGCTTATTGAAAGTAAGTTTTAGATACGTAGATCTTGGTGCGGCGACTGTTCCGTTTCTCTCTAGATTATCGCATCGAAATCAAATTCAGCCAGACTCAATTGACTCCCAGGGTTTCGGAATCGCCAAGGTTTACGCTTTGAGTGGTGAAGAGCTCAAAGGAGTAGCTGTGGCAAGAGGTCTATCGGGTCCTCTTATTGGAGCCAGTCTTCATTTAGCAGCCAAAGGTCACAATGGGCCGGCCGTGCTGGATTTGAGTGAAGGCCTCAGAAGTCGCTCAGTGCTATTTGCGACAACTGGTAGTGGGCTAACCGGTCCTTTGGAAGGACAAGGCTTAGAAGCATTGCTTAACGAGATGGCAGCAGGGAAAGTGTATATCAATCTTTCGACAGAGAATTACCCAGAGGGAGAGATCCGGGGACAAGTTTATTTACGATAGAGACAGACCAAATTAACATGACACTTGATGCTGCTCCCACTACTTGCCTTTTGCCGGGCGCTAATCTGGGAGCAGCATTTTTTTGTTTTATTAATAGCTTTTTCCACTAGTTAGGGAAAAGTACAAGCCAGCTGAATTTGCTTATAGAATGAAGTAGATTTTTAAATCAATTTGCCTAGAACTTCCAAAAATTTTGATAAAAAGATAAACTGCTATATACCCCGCCCACTATAAATTTCGGCTTTTAGTTGAAATCTCGAGCGGGGTATTCGCTGGGCTTGTCCCAGCGCAGATATTTATATACTGAAACTGTGGAAGGTAAACTAAAATACCGAAATTTGTAATGGTTTCAGTATATCCCTAGTGCTCAAAGCATGAACTAATGTTCTATTTCTTTTAGTCTTATTAGCTCTTTTTCAATCTTGTTGTTTTATAGAGCCCCGAGTGAGGGTTTCTGGATCAATTGAACGGAGGTTCTAGAATGTTATTCAATATTGGTTTTTACGGTTTGTCGGCTCAAGTTCAGTATACTCATTCTGAACTAGCCACAAATGCGGAGAGCGTTCTTGCTAGACATTGTCGAGAGTTGATGATGGTTCAAGAACTTTTCTGGGCTGTGCTCAGTGAAGGGGAGCTTTTCGGAGAGGAGAAACTTGAGTCTCAGTTAGGTTTGTGGAAGAGAGTCAAAAAAGTTGCTCATAGAAAGTTTCGGATTCTGTTAGGTAGAGCGGAAGCTAGAGAGTCGCAACTTGCATCTAGGGTGAGAATCTTAGAGATTGCTCGACCAAATGGGGCACTTATGTCTCCAGCTATTCGGGAGCACATGGTGCATACTGCAAAATCAAGGATTGTAATAGAAGAGATTGCAACTGAAATTCTTGATGAGTATGTTCGCTGGTGTCGAGAAACCGGCACACCTAGGCCGGCTTTGTCGCATCGCAATGATTTGCCCTACTCAAAAAATCGTCGTCATGTAAAAGGTCTTTGGTGTCGAGTGATACCTGAAGAAGTGCCGATATACCCATCCCAGTATAAATTTCGGTATAGACGACCTTTCAATTAGATGGGTATACCTGTCTAATGGCCTCGCATACACTCAGCTATACTAAAACCAAGGTTTGAGACCATGATATTAACCGAAATTTATAGTGGTTTCAGTATATAGCTCAATTGACTAAATTGATTTTGATACCAGACTCCCTCAGTTGGGGTTTCGGATCGACTAGCTCTTATCCCGTAAACTGATAGATCTCCGGATTGCCGGAGGCCTCGTAAAAGCCGGGAATTTTTGTTTCCTTGTTGATATCCTTTGTTTAGGTCACCTGGGTCTTCGGTCGTCTTATACCTCTGATTTGGGCTAAGTCGTTGAAAGTTATAGGAATTCAAATTCAGATTTGACCCAAATTTTGACCTAACTAGCTTATATTATTTAATAAAATTACTTTTTACAAATTATAGCCTATTGCTGTAGGTATCTGTTGGTTTTAGGGCACGGTTTAGGTAAAATGAAGCAAAACAATAATATACTATGATTATTGATTGTATTGCGGATTTTTGGGGCATTTTACTTAAGTTAAATCTCCTGAGCAGTTTCCTTAAAAGATCGGGAACCCGCCATTATACAATAGATCTAGTAGGCTCGTTTGTTGAGATCGTTTCTATCCGGGAAAGGTCGGACTTTCTGGTAGTAGGAGTGATTGAGTGAAATCAATGTTGGGCTGAAGGATTTATTTAGAGGAAAGAAAGTTGGTTGAACTTTCTAGGTTAGCAAAAAGGTATTTAAATTGGTTAAAAAGCGTCCAAATTTAAGGCTTATACAGCAGGAAGCCGAGAGGGATCTCAAGGGTTTGTTAAACCCAGAGGAAGAGTTTTCTTTGCTTAGTCTGAACGAACTATCTTCAGCTGAGAAATCCTATGCCGAACGCTTCATATCTGAAGTGGCTCCAGATTCAGGAATTATTGGAATAGTTGAGACTCCTAGAACTTGGGATATTCGCCCGGTTGTGAAAGTTCGCGGCGATGATACCCCCTCAATTATTAGATTGCTTGGCCCAGAGGTCGCGCTGACGGTTGAGGTTAGGGCTAGAATTAACGATCTGCTAGACCACTTTGAATCAAATGAGGAGTTAAAATCTACTATTCTAGATTACGGAGTTTTCGAAGGGCAGATTTGGTATCGACGTCAATTTGCTGATCTCACTTTACAAGATTTGTTTCAGAATCAAGAAGTCATTAGTCTTGAACGCGCCAGAAGTTTAGGGGGAATGATACTTAAGGCGGTTGGAAATCTTCATGCTCGAGGTATTATTCATGGACATATCTATCCGGCGAATATCGCCTTGTCGAAGAATGTTACAACGGAGCATTCTTCTGGATCCTTAACGAAAGATGATATCTCATTAATTGATACTGGAATAAGAGTTGCTCTAATTGAAGCCTCTATTGAGTCCAAGGTTGATAATGTTTCAGATTATCTAGTGCGGAGTCTCTCGCCTGAGATGGGAGTTTCGAAAAGACCTAGGTTCGCGACTGATGTCTACGGTCTTGGCTTGGTCTTAAATGGTTTATTTTCTAAAGTTGAATTTACGGAAGTTGAAGCAGGACGATTTACTCATACTGGAGAATTTATCTCCAGTATGATGGATGCAGATCCTGATAATCGGCCTAAGTTGAAATCGGTCGTGTCTACTTTAGGTAAGTTTTTGAAGCCTCGTCGTAGAAAACCTAAGTCTGGTTCTACCTTGTCTAAGAATAAGTCTGCAAATGGGGGTACTAGTTTAAACAAGCCTCTTAGTGCAGATAAGAAAACTATATTAGTGGGTAAGGAGAATAAGCCTAAGGAGAATGATAATCGGGGAGATAACAGTACTATTGATCAAAACGAGGATTCGTCTGGTAGTCCAAAGATAAAGGTAGCTCGAGAAATAAAGCCTACTACTCTAATGCGGGCTACTAATATATCGAATTTTACGGAAATGTCAGCTTTAGAAGCGGAGCCTAAATCAGAAAAGAAAGTTGATGCTCCTAGAAGTGAAGTTGATGATAGTTTTTTAAGTGACTTAGAAGTTCAAACCGAGGATACGTCTGCCAAGAATATTTTTGCTTCTGAGGATGAACGCTCTGCTCGCCTGGACCTGGGTGAGTCAAGTAGTGAAGAAGAAGTTGCCGCTAGGGCTAAGAAAGTTGTAGCTGCTGCACATGGTCCTTCGAATTTTGCTTATTTGATGGCCAGTGCCTTTATTTTGGCATTTTCAATCTTCCTTTATTTTAATTTTGGCTCGCAGGAATATGATTTCTCCAATGATGAACTTGCCGTTGCTTGGTCATCTGGTTTGCCATCAAAAATGCAAATTGTTGCGGAGGCTGCTGTAGATGAAGATGCGCCCAATTTTTTTGCTGAGAGCTTGATTGTGAAATCTGCACAGCTAGAGGATGTAGAGTCTCAGTCTTTTAACTCTGAATTAGTGCGTATAGCTTTTGACCCTCGGTGGGAAAAAAATTTAGCTGATGATGATAAACAAGTTGCCCTAAGTTTGGCATTGGCGAAGATTTTAGACGGTCAAGGTCCAAAAAATTTCAAATCTACAGACAGTCTTCATCCAGGTGTTATACTCGCACTAGCTGCGAGTGGAGGAGACAGAGCTACCAGATTTCTAGAAGGAATCCCAACGAGTCGCCTTTTTGAATTACCAGCCCCCGTATCCTCGGCCTTTAAAGTGTTGGGGAAAGAGGGTGAAAATATGGATTGTGGGTCAGACTCAGTTCGTATTTTAGCTCGTATTTCCGCCCGTGGAATTGTTAAAGGATTCAAACCGACTGAAGAGTTGCACAGCTTTGTTAGTTCAAGCCCTAAGAATAATACTCAAGCTTTGGCTGTTCTTTTCTCTAAGGACGAACAGTCTGCAAGTAGTGCTCTAGTTGCTTTGCTCAAACATCCCAATTTAAAGCCAAACGCTCCTCGTTTTCGGTGGGCTATGAGATATAAGTTCGCTGACACAGAGTGGAACAATATATCTTCTTCTGAGAGATTGATGATGCTTGGCGGACTAAATCCAGTATCGAGATTGACAAAGTCTCAACTGGAAACTCTTTTTCTTCATCCAGATTCTGATGTTAGGGCAGCAGCTATAGCTCGTGCTTTGGAACGATTTCAGTGGAATCATCCAGGCGCAGTAATGATTTTTAAAGTTTTACTTGAAAGACCGGATACTTTGTCTGCGATTCAGACAGCACGTTTGGCACCTATGCTTAGTGAACCAAGTAAGGTCCCTGGTAAGGTAGTTGAGGACTGGTTGTCTGGGAAGCCACCGCTGGCCTTAGTTGAGGCATTGCTCCTCTCTACTTATGCTCAATCAGAGGCCACAGAGTTGGACTTTGCTTTTTCACAATATCTTTTTGAGCAAGGTTGGAAGCCAAATAGAAATCAGGTTAAGAAACTCTCGGTTCACCCAGACAGAGTAACTCGACTTCGAGCCTATGAAGAGATTTTTAAATTCGAGGATAAGGTTCTTGCAGTTTCGTTGCTTGAAATTGCTAAAGAAGAAGAAAGTGATTTAGAGTTTATCGATGCCCTTGAGGAGAAGATTGAGTATTTAAAAGAAAGTCACGCCAAACCTAAAGCGGTAAAACAGAAGAAGGTTGCTGAACCCATTGACAAGAAAGATGTCGTGGCCGGGCCAATAGTTTCTAAACCCTCTGAGCAGGAGAATGAAACAATTGCACCGGAGGAGATCCCTGTTATCGAACCTATTGCAGTGCCAACTGAAGAGGTGTCTAGCTCGGAGGTGAAGAGTGGGACTTCAATGTTTGATCAACTAGAGGCCGCTACATCTAAATTGCATGAAAATGGCGAAAAAAGCTTAATAGATGCACCGGAGCCTGTAGCAGTAAACTAATCTCTTTGAAGGTTAATTTGTCTCTACTTCTTCGTCGCTGTTTGCAACTTTGTGCCAACCACCACTTTTAATCCATTTATCCAATTCAGGAATCGCAGGATGTTTTCTCTCCAGTGCTTTAAAGTCTTTTCCATGCATGACTCGTCTTCCATTTACGATTGGAGGTTCG
>CALKYB010000209.1 GCA_938003565.1 uncultured bacterium | reverse complement strand
AAATACACTACCTGGCCGCTCCTACTGGGTTTTTAAGCTCCAGTAGTGGAGTTCATTGCTCACAGGACTTTTAGATAAAATATCCCGAATTCTGAAAGTTTATATAAATAGCTTAAGTAACTACGAAAAAATGCCGCTTATTAAGTTTGTGAATGTAAACTTTAAGGATTTTCCCTATGCGCGTCGCGATTGTGAGATTGTTAACATATCTTCTGGTCCTAACTCTTCTTCTACCTGCTCAGTCTTTTGCCGAGTGCTCGGATCCAGATGGAGATGGTTATGGTTGGAATGGTGAGCGACCATGTAGAACTAGGCGTGTTCGAGCTAAAGATAATCCGGCGACGCTCAGTGTTAGAAATGTTAGAGTGAGTTCTGTGACAGACTCTAGTGCTCGCATTACAGCCACATTTAGTTCAAACTCCTCAGGGACGATCCACTTTGGGAAAACACCTGATTTTGGAAAGGTCGGTCCATACACTGGCATGTTTAAAAGAAAAATATTCAACCAAACTATAGATAATCTTGAAGCGGGCACGACTTACTACTTTAAAGTAGAAGCCAGGATTGGAACAAATAGAGCTTACTCAAATGTTGGGCAGTTTACTACGAAAAGCAGTTCTTCATCTAGCACAACAACGAAAATCCCGACAACAACGACTTCAACAAAGCCTGTTCCTACAGCAGACCTAATTGGAACACCTTCTGTAGGAGATGGGGATACCGAGGTTGTTGTTAGTTTCGATTTCTCAAATGTTGCTCAAGCGCAATTGGAGTATGGAAAGTCCAAGTCTAGTACTGAGTTTGGACTAAAGGAGAGTTCTTTTGATCACAAAAGACACGATCAGGTACTAAGAAATCTTCAACCTGACACTCTCTACCACTATAGAATTCATTACTCTGGTCAGAATGAGAATAGCAAAGACAAGGTTTCAAAATGGTACAACTTCAGAACAGACCTCTCAAGCAACAGTGGTATAGTTTATCATGACGATCTACTTGGCACCCGCGTTCTCAGTGAGCCGTTTGAGAATACTAAACCTAAGGGGATCAATACTAGGCATATGAGTTATGGATTTCACGCAGGAGAACCACCACCCGCTCGTCCAGACATTCCATATTTAAATATTGATATTCCCAAAAATGCCCACTGGGGCAGTGGAACTCGAAACTTGCTGCCTCATATTCAAACCGAGGGTTGGTTAGCCTATGACATACGGGTACTCAATTGGAAAAACTCAAAATACAGCACAAAGCTGCTAGGCTTAGCAGCTAACTATTCAGCAGGTATAGCTAAACCTCGTGATTATGGATATTCCCATGCACATAGTTGGCCTTACTATAGAGAGAGTGCTGGCGGAAATGGAGGTGGTGGTAGCGAAAGAGCACCTTTTGGTCCAAATGGTCAGGGCAAAAGTTGGTCCTTACGGGGGGAGCTCACAGGTTATCAGATTGACTACTCGAACAAAGGAATGCTGGGCTTTGAAGTTTATCATAGTGATTCCCCAACAGTTCTTGCCGATGGTCGACAGTTTGGAGAGGCCGCTTGGCTGAAACCTAAAACGATCAATGGTCGCAAGTATGAACACACTTTATATGATGGAGAGTGGCATAGAGTTAAAATATATTTGAAGCTTAATGACATAGGTAAAAACAATGCAATTGTTAGAGCGTGGTTTGACTGGGATCTTCCTGGGCGGGACTATGTTGCTTATGAAAGAACAAACTATCATTTCACTGATAACCCGTTGTTTCGCAATATCGCTATTTACAACAATGTCTGGCATGGGGGTCACCATGTGGCACCAGATGATTTTCAGGTGCAATATGCAAATATAAGAACTTGGGCTGGACCCGAGGATTTAGATCGCTAGGGGATTTAAAAACACCCCAGAGCCGATCCCATAGAATTCACTTCAAAGTTCGCCTATAGACCTTTCTCTATATTAGTAAAACCCAAGTGTCAGCGTAGCTGTGATTGATCAAAGACTCTGGCCACAAACAAGGCTGGTATTAGGGGGAAAGTTCCATCTTTTCTTGAAATCTAAGGAATTGAGTACAACCTCAACTACGCCTCTCGAACGAGAGGTAGAAATAATTTTCAGCTAATGTAGATACTTATTCCACCCTAAGCCGGTTGCAAAGCTCCGGGGCTGTAAGTTCCCTCAGGAAAAACTACTCCTATCAACCCCTTTTTTAACTGAATAGATGCTTCTCTAAATCGTTCCACAACAGAAAAATACCAATCGAACCAATTTCTCAAGGCTAGCCGACATTCTCCTAAAACTAGCGGCTGCCGTTGACTTCTTTTGCTTGCCTTGGGTTTTGCTCCTGCAGGAACCCTAGCTAACTGAGTTTTGGTCATCCAGCTACCCTTATGATCATCAAGAATAGACTGTTTTTTTTCCTCAACTAGACTCCTAATCTTTTTTGAATATTCGGCCTGAGACATTTCTGTAAAGCCTGGTACTCGAGAATAGTATACCTGATAGCTCCGATAGTAATCCTCCCGCCTTACTGTTTTATCTTTCCTCTTAGCTGCATTATAAGCTCTGTAGTCAAGAAACTTAAAAGCTTCAGATTTACCTTTAAGAGCGTTGCTCAGAAAGCACCTCGTACTATATGAGCTGACTGCAGAGCATAGTCCACTGGTCAGGGGTTGGAGTACTGAGTAAATAAACTTCTCCAGTACAGCACCATCTGTCACTAAAGCTTGGCAGGAGTATCTTTTATGCCAAAAGGAGCCAGTATGGTCATAGGAAGGTACCATAATCCTGACAGCCTCTGCTATCCTAGCATTTAAGTCTCTCATAAAGGCTGCTCTGTTTTTCAGGGGGAATCTGGCAACTAAATGATAATGATTCCCCATTAGTTTAAATGATATTATCTCAACAAAGTATTTTTCTTGATAGAATCCAAGAAACGCTAGTATTCTCTCCTCTAGGTTCTTATTATTTACAAACCAAAGTCGGGAGCCAGCTGTTCTAGTTGT
>CALKYB010000208.1 GCA_938003565.1 uncultured bacterium | reverse complement strand
TGGCACATAGCTTGGGAGGTAAAAGCCAATGGTTGGAAATGGGCTGGCTTAGGTTACTTTATTCCGGCTTTCCTACTACCAATAGTATACGGAGCTAGACGATTTACAGCTTACCACATTCTTATTGGTCCAATGCTAGCTTGGAGCACGACTAAAAATCTTAATGAGTGGCCAGCGGTTTGGTGCCTTCTTTCAATCGGACTTTTACTGATTGCCTTTAAAACTCCACTCCGTAGTTTACTCTATCAAGAGGGTTCAATTCAAAAATTGGCATAACAGCCAAAACCCAAGATGATTGCTAGCTAGCGCAGCTCTTACAAAACACCCCGCCCAATATCCAAATTCCTCAATATTATCAAATACATAACTCCATCAATACCCAAAGCAAATTTATCCAAAATTTGTCTTTAAGATTCACCACTAAACAGCCGTCATCCTTAGATATTGTCTAGATCCAGAGCTTTTATAAAATAAATTTGAGAGAAAAAATGAACTCAATCAAGCGAACCTTCGACCTAACGAATTCAGGTATTCTATTTCTTACACTCGCACTTCTAATGCCAGACTTTGCAATGGCCATTTGTGAGGATCCAGATGGCGACGGATATGGATGGAATGGAGATAAAGCTTGCCGAACAAGAAGGGTTAGAAGAACTCAACAACCTGAAAATCTAACAATACTCAATCACAGCATCAGTGACGCTACTAAAAACACTGTCCGAGTCAGTGCAAACTTTAGTGATAAAGCTGCAGGGAAAATTGAATTTGGCAAAACAGAAAACTTTGGTTCTTTTGGACCATATGCAGGCTTCTCTAGAACAAAAGAATTCAGCCAGCAACTAACAGGTTTAGAACCAAATACGATATACTATTATAGAGTCATAGCCAGCAGTGGTCGATCTAGAGTTGTTTCGGCGACAGGTCAGTTCCAAACCCTCGCAGAAGACACTACGACTACGACTTCTACCACAACGACCTCGACTACTATTCCTAGTTCTACAACATCGACAACATCAACTTCGTCTACAACTACAACTACAGTTCCTTCCACTACCACCACTAGTTCGACTACGACTACGACCTCTTCAACGACCACCACTATTCCAACAACCGGATACAAAGTCCCAGCCAAATCTCCATTGAAGGTCTTCCCAGGAGCTGAAGGCTTCGGCACAGACACTACTGCAGGAAGAGGCGGAGTAATATGTAAGGTAACTAATCTGGATGACTCGGGCACTGGCTCACTCCGACATTGCGCTGAAACCCTGTCCGGTCCAAGAATTGTCGTCTTTGACGTTGGTGGCCTTATTTATCTTAACAGCACCATCAATATTACAAATCCGAATATTTCTATTTATGGCCAAACAGCTCCTGGCGACGGAATAGCCGTTTCAGTCGGACCACTAGTTGATGGAAATGTTTTAAACGTTCGCACAGACGATGTCTTGATTCAACATATGCGATTCAGACCAGATGATTCTACGCTTTTTGGTGGATCTCTCGATACAGGAACATCTTGCTGTCGAAATGCATTTGGATTATTTGGCGGATCCAACGTTGTAATTGACCATAACTCATTTTCTTGGGGTACAGATCAAATAGTTAACTCATGGTTTGAAGCTTCGAATAATACCTGGAGTTACAATCTCTTCTCCGATGGTTTATTCGATGCAGGAGTCAATTCTAAAGGCCCCGCAGGACGTGGTATTCTTCTTGGCACCGGACCAAATGCGGGGAATATGAGTTTTCACCACAACCTGAACATCAATAGCTACCAACGAAATCCGAAGATTAAGGTGGGTAAAGTAATGGACATGGTCAATAATTTGACCTACAACTGGGGAACTAGAGAAGGGCAACATTCTGGTAAATTCGGGGGCACAGCTAACTGGGTTAAGAACCATTGGATCGCTGGGCCTGGTACAACATCTCCAGGATGGGGCGGCATACAATTAGAAGACACTTTTAGCAACATGGTGTACTTTGAAGACAACTTTGGGATTCGAAGAAGCAACCACAGCGAACCTCAAACCCAAATTGCCATTACATTCTACAATGAAATTTTAGACCCAAGTCTTGGCTACCATACAAACACACGCTTTCCTGCTCCACCAATAACAGAGATACCAGTGGACGATCTCCTTACGGAATTGCCCCCTCAAGCGGGAGCAACACTACCTAAACGTGACCAAGTAGACCGAAATGCTATTAGAGACTTAGAGACTGGCGGTGGACAAATCATCGACTGTGTTCGACCCGATTCACGAGGCGGAGCAAACGGATGTGCGAAGAACGCTGGAGGTTTTCCAACCTACGCTATTAGCTCCGCTCCCGCTGATAGTGACAATGATGGAATTCCCGACTTTTGGGAAGTAGCAAACGGCCTAAATCCAAACGTCAATGATTCACTAATTGACAGTAATAATGATGGATACTTAAACATTGAAGACTATGTTCATAGCATACAAGAAAGTGGCGGCTCTACCTAGCCTACACCAGAAATCACTCTTCTTTTCGACAGTTCTGCAACCTCTTTAAGGGTGCTTTTTGTAGGCAACTCTTACATGGCATCGCGACCACTAGTAAATGGAGAGCCTAGTAATTTCGCAGTTGCCAATCAAATTAGGGATTTAATGGGTGTGACAATCCCCAATGTCTTCGCCAGAACCCGTTCAATTGGTGGGGGAACATTAGAAGAACACTGGAATGCTGGAACTGGCACAGATTCCAGAGGCAACACCACAGCTAGAAATGAAATAGAAAACGGAAACTATGATTTAATCATCTTTCAAGGAAGATACGATATTCACCAAAGTAAAGCGAATGAAGACCGTTTCGCAGACTACGCAGATCTTTTTGCCAATCTAGCCAATCAGAACAACTCTAATGTTGTTTTCTATGGACTTTGGGCCACCGATTCTCAAATCAGCAGTTCTAACGGAGACACCTTTGGTCCGGTAGCACACGAAATCTACCGCTCTGCTGCCGTGAGAAATAACACCTCCTATGCACCAAATGGAATGGCTTACGGAGAACTGTATAAACTTGCATCTCAATCAATGTCCGACAGCGCAATTGAAGATAAATATACGGCGGACAGCGTGCACCCCAACATTCCCTTAGCCTACATGGCGGCAAACGTTGTGTATGCAACTATTTTCGGCGAACAACCACCAGGGCTAGGCGAGTATCGACCAGCTTCCTTAAATGACAATGATGGGA
>CALKYB010000207.1 GCA_938003565.1 uncultured bacterium | reverse complement strand
CTGCTTAGCCCCTGTCTCCTGCTTTTCTTCCTCAGAATCCTCATCAGCATAAGGAATTAAAATTTGATCTACAGGATTCTCCTCTAAAAGTGCATCGTCTTTTAGTTCATTAATCCGAGTTTCAATTTGGTTTACCTGCTCCTGGAAACGACTGGGAACTTTAATATTGCTGTATTCCTCTAAGAACTCTTTTTCAGACTTGTCTAACTCTTTAATTGTGTCTACTAGCGGTGGCTCCACTTCATCTTTAGAAAGAACCGCTAACTTCTCCTCAGATAACTCATTCACAGAATTACCTCCGATCAATCCAAGACCATCCTTTATTGAATCCCGACCGATATTGGTAGGTTTGTCATTCTTCGCTAATTTTGAGCCAAGCTTCTCAGAGGAAAGTACTCGACCAGAGCGTTTACTTAGGCTTAAGTCTGAAATGAGGCTGCTTGAATAGAAGAAAAAAAAGCCAAGAAGACACACCCCACCCAAGGCGAGGCGAAGCTTTTGATCTTTATCTAAATCCCTAAGACCCATAGTTTGTATAAAAAATTAAAAACTAACACTCAAAATTAACAAAAAAACCTAAACAACCGCTAAAGAATAAAAGACTTCTTAAACTTCTTTAGACAAATCACCACTATACCTTGGTCCCAACTGTGAAACTATTTTACTCGCCAAACGGCTAGCCAAATTCCCAGAATCTTCCAGGCTCAGACCATTACTCACACCATAAAGAAATGCTCCGGCGAACATATCTCCAGCACCAGTCTCATCAATCGCCTTTGTTGGAACCGGCTTAATCGAGACATCCTGTCCGTCAAAGAAGACCCTAGCCCCATCTTTCCCCTTAGTTAAGACGAAACTAGGTGCACTATCCTTCAAAGCCTCGACAATTTTTTCTTCTTCAGACTCTCCAGTAAACCGAGAAGCTTCATTAAAATTAGCCATTATCAGATCGGAATACTTCACGGCTGCTCGAAGATGTTCTCCAAACACATCAACAATAAAGCCATCAGAGAATACAACAGCAACTTTTGTTCCACGCTTACCAGCATACGACAAAGCTTTTTTTACTGCTTCCTGGCCTCGTGGAGTCGAAAAAAGGTACCCCTCGATAAACAGCCATTCAGACTCACCGACCAATCGAGAACTAACATGTTCAGGACCAAACTCTGCACTCACCCCTAAATAAGTATTCATTGTCCGCTCAGCATCTGGGGTAATTAGAATTACTGAGGTTCCAGTATCACCCCCTTCTGTTGGGGTGGTGTATACTGTTATGCCCAAATCTTTCATTTCCGTTGCATAGAACTTCCCCATTTCGTCATCGGCTATTAAACAGCCATAGGCCGCTTTTCCCCCCAACTGGGCAAGTGCGATCATAGAATTTGCCGCAGATCCACCCGAAACCTTATTTAACTCTGTCTCAGGAAATTTCGAAAGTAAGGCTAATTGTTCCTCAGTATCTACCAAACTCATTGCACCTTTTTCGAGGCCCAGAGTTTGGAAAACTTCTTCAGAAATTTGCAATTGGATGTCTATTATAGCGTTTCCAATTCCATAAACATTATAGTTTCTCATCTATGAATTTAAATCCTAGTCTCGCATACATTTAAAAAGCCGACCCAATTATTGAATCGAGAAAAATTGACCCTCAAGACCAGAAGCCTAGTCTGTTTTGAAGAGTTTGTGAACGCCCTAATCTCTCCTTAAATTTAACCTCTCAGGAACTCACTTCCGGGACCTTTAAAAAAAAGACCCCAAAAAGCCAATTTTTATAGCTTATAAACTGTAATTATTACTGTGACTTGCAAAGTTACGCCAGTTTTAGCCATCTTTTTCGCTTCAACAATCATCCAAAATTGAGAGTTTTCGAGGAAAGGTTTTATCAGTTTAGGGGAATCTATCAGTGAGTGTAAAAACAAAAAGCCAAGCGGCAGAATCGTATAAGAACGCTGATCAGGACAAACGCGACGAGCTAATTAAGGATTACTTGCCTCTCGTCCGTAGAGTAGTACACAGGCTTGCTGGAAGACTGCCCTCTGAGGTCGATATCAAAGAGATGTTAAACTCTGGTATTATCGGCCTAGTTGACGCACTTGAGAAGTATGATCCTCAACACGAAACAAACTTCTCAACCTATGCACAATTTAGAATTCGAGGAGCTATCTTAGATAGCTTTCGCTCTCAAGACTGGGCTCCTAGATCGCTACGTCACAAATCACACCAACTCTCCAATGCCTACCTGAAACTAGAAAAGGAACTTGGGCGTCCTGCAGAGGATAACGAAGTAGCTAAGGAAATGGGACTCACAATTGATGAGCTTCATAAAATGATGAGCGACGTTTCAGGTGTCGTAATATTAAGTTTTGAAGAGCTTGGTTTCGGACACGGTGAAGAGCGCTTTATAGCCGATGAATGGCTCCCTAGCGGTCAGGCAGACCCTTTGAACGATCTACTCGAAGGTGAAAAAGTTGGAATTATTGCTCGTGCCCTGGACCGTCTACCTGAGAAAGAAAGACTCGTCATTAGCCTATACTTTTATGAAGAGTTAAATCTAAAAGAAATTGGCGAAATTATTGGAGTTACTGAATCAAGAGCATCACAAATTCGCTCACGAGCCTTGCTTCGACTAAAATCTTATCTAAAACGAGCCGTATAGACATACCACCCTAAGCTTAGGGGTTAGCTCATACCCATAAAGACACGCAACATCCCCGCAGTTGTAGGACACCCATTGGTCATAAAAATAGAGCAGAATCCATTCAAACCATTCTCGACCTTCGCACCCAGGAAACTAATAAAGGAATCAAACGCAACTAACCCACCTCCTGATTCTCCTATGTGATTATGCAAACCTACGGCAACTGCTCCAGAAACTCCGTGAAAAAGAAGCATAAAAAACAAGATTACCAGCATTAAAAAATAGGATGTTCGACGCAAACCATACATTGGGTTAACTCCAAAATCTTATAGACCAGCACCAACTATGAAGTATTTCCTATAAAACTACAATTACTTTTATTCATTTTTCACATTAGATGCAAGGTCCAAGAGCCTAAGAATATTGGTGTTAACTGTATCTCAACCCAACTCCGGTAGACATTTTCAGCTTCTTTCTAACCAAGAAAAGGGTCTTTAAGAATGTTTTCATCGACAATAAGCGTAAGAGTTTGTAAGAAATACGGATAAATTTTATTTTCTCCGCTCAGGCCGTATAGACATTGAGCATGCTAGTGAAAACCTAAAATAAGAATCCGATCAATACGCCATGAAAAATTTTATCCTAATTCTCATACTACTATCTTTCTTCAGCTGTAGCTCAGAGGAGGATGAAAATGGCACCGTAGTGAACAATCCTGATGGAAGCACCACCGAACTACCTCCATTGGCGACTCGTTGCGGATTGATTGCTAACGCAGATTTCACATCGTCTCCTTCGGGGGATCAGTTAGAGCCTGTTAATGTAAGGGTCGTAAGTGGGGATGAAGTGGTCGTAACCAGGCTTATCGGTGACGAAGCTGGAAATCAACAAGCCGTTAAGTTGCATGGAATTACTAATAATGGTCTCTCCTCATTTCGCGAGGGAAGAGCTCGTGGGTTAATTTCTCAAGCTAGTAGCCCGAATGCATATTTAGTTAGTTCGGGTTGTGAATATGTTTTCGCAACAGGTGGAAGGGGTATTTTAGGACAACTCTTTTCCGCTGGTGGTCAAAACGTAAATGAAATTCTACTCGAAGCCGGGGCCGCTAACCCAATCACTGAAGGGTGCGGCGATGATGCTCTAGTTGGATGCTATTCGGGAATTGAAGTCCAAGAGAGCTTTTCAAATGATGTAGTAAGACGAGTTCTTTGGAAACCCAACTCCGAAAGAAACGGAAATCTGGTTCTACTTGTAGGAAATTCAGGTATCACCGCATCCGTTAACGGGCAAGATTTGGAAAACGAGGGTTTTGGAAACGGGTTTGGCAGTACCAATCGCGCAAATGCTCCTGGAGGCGCTTTCGGCGGCAACATAACCGTGAATTTCTACAATAGCTCGGGCTTACGACTGCGGCTTGGGAATGGTGAAGATTCTCTCATTATCCCTAATGGATCGGAAAGGGTTGAATTAAGCTTTTAACTCCGCCCACATTTTAACAAGACACCTTCATGAAACAATATAAGATCTTTTTCTACAAAGACTCAGTTGATGGTGGTAAACATGAATACGGAGAGCCGATCACTGGAGAGTTCCCATTTGAAAAGAATTGGCATAAAAAGGAAAGTTAGTAGTTAAAGAAATACTAAAGGATGTTTTCCAGCCCATAGACCAGCTTATCCAGACCCATAACTTTCTTACAAGAAAGACAAACCCCTGGCATAAAAGCTTCACGACTCAAACAATCACTTTTAATAGTGAGCGTCTGATCCAAGCCACCAAATACAACTTCTTGATTGGCAATTACTCCGGGTAGGCGAAGAGCATGAATTCTAACACTATTGAGCTCAGCACCACGGGAACCGGGAATAATCTCCTTGTCTTTTCGAACCTTGGGAGTCACTTCACGACCAGCGGCAACTAGCTCAGCTGTTTTTAGCGCAGTTCCTGACGGAGAATCCTCTTTTCCGGGATGATGGTATTCAATGATTTCACAGTCAGGCATATACTTAGAAGCAGCCGCTGCAAATTTCATCATCAATACTGCTGAAATAGAAAAATTCGGTGCAATAATCCCACCTACAGAACGCTCAGCACAAAGGGAACTAACCTTATCCACTTGCTCAGCAGTAAACCCAGAAGTTCCAATGACCGGTCGGGCACCCGCTTCCACTATTAGTCGAGCATTCTCTAAACTAACTGAAGCAACTGTGAAGTCCACAACAACATCTGCTTTATGCTCTGTAACAAGAGAAGCTAAATCATCTCCCTTGTCAGATCGAGCTACGAGTTTTAAATCACTATCAGCTTCGATTGCCTCGCAGCTAAGAGAACCCATCCTGCCCAAGGCCCCGTTTACTAAAACATTTATCGCCATCTATTTCTCCCATCAAAACTAAAATCAGCTCATCACCAATGACAACCAAGAGTCTCACAGCAAGAAAATGTCTTCAAGAGCTGAGTTCTAAAACTATGTGCAATCTTAATAAGAGTTAAAAGAGGGCTTGAAGCTATTTTTTCAAGCTAAATCGCAACTCCACCTCAAGACCCCCATTTTTTGAATCATCCGACTTAGAGGAAGGGTATTTAGATTTCTTGGGTTTAGGCTTATTGAAAATAATTTCTCCGCCGTGATTTTCAACATAAAAATTCGCAATAGTAATGCCCAAGCCGCACCCTTGTTGTTCATTCTTATCTCGTTGAATTTGACCGAAAAGCTGTAAAGCGTTGCGAGTTTCCGAATCTTCAAAACCGGGACCGAAGTCACGAACTAATATAGACACGGTATTCTCTTTTCGAACCTCTAAGGAAATCTCAATCGGCTTTTCCTTCCCTGCAAACTTCACACTATTCTCGATAAGGCGTTTAATGGCGTCTTCAAACTGCACTTCCAAAATCTTAATATTAAACTTTGACTCAAAGAATTCTTTCTTAATATCGATCTCAAATTTAGAATCTGAGAATTCAATCTCACTCAGTCGATTCAAAGTACTTAAAAGAGTCTTTGCTATATTTCCAGAGGTGGCATTTGACTCAAAAGTTCTAGCAGCACAGCCACTCTGAATTCGCTGTAAAGTCGAAAAGTCTTCAAATAGATTCTGAAGTCTCAGACCACCACGATGAATCGAATCACTCAACTTAACTAAGGCATCCTCCTCAACCATTTCCAACTTCATTTTTAACAACTCAGAGCCAGTATTTATAGCCACTAGAGGGGTTCTAAATTCATGTGACAGCTTGCCTATTATTCCCTTCAATTGATGATCTAAATTTTCTTCGCTAAAATTCTTTCTGATTCTATAAGAATTTAACTTCCCCTCAACCACCGCTATCAAATCATCGGGATGAAAAGGTTTTATTAGGTAGTCATCACAACCACAACTTTTTCCTTTACGGACTTCTTCTGGGTCGGATAACGCCGTTAAAAAAATAAATGGCAGTTGACATAGCTCTTTGTTCGCGAGGACTTTTTCCTGAAATTCATAGCCATCCATGCCTTTCATTTTCACATCAGAAACGATTAAGTCCGGCGTATTACTCTCAAGCAAAGATAATGCATCAACCGCACTCGTGGCCTTCGCCACTTCAAGCCCAGCATTTTCCAATACCAAACTCAATGAGTTGAGTAACTCTTCGTTGTCATCAACGAGCAGCACCGATCCACCGCCAGACAAAACACTGTTGGCAGACAAATCTTCAGCTGGGGTTTCTTTGTTATCGGTCTTCATTAATAATACAAGAGATGAAGCTAAACTAAATTTCAATTATTCAAGTAAGCCTTAAACCTACAGCTTGTTTATCGACACATTAAATTACGCACTTTAGGCACGCTTTAAGCCCACTAAGCTACTCTAATTACAACAGAAAAGAACCAACCAGACTCTGGCTAGGTATTTGTTAAGCCTATATTTAGTCATTCTCCAACTCTAGAGGTGGGGTGTCTAGCTTGACGAAATCGTGCTATCCAGGTGCGAGCAATTTTCGTTTTTAGAACTCCTTTAAAAAAATCAAGGACACATGAAGAATATTGGTTTATTCCCTGGTCAGGGTTCACAAAAAGTTGGAATGGGGCATGATCTTTTCGAGACCCAAGAATCTACCAAAGAGCTTTTTATTCGAGCAGACAAAGTACTCGGTTTCGAGCTGTCAAAACTTTGTTTTTCGGGCCCAGAGGAAGAACTCACTCTAACCAAGAACGCTCAACCTGCAATACTGGTTTCTAGCATGGGAGCCTATTCTGCTCTTCAACCGACGCTAGCTGCAGCTGCTGGGCATAGTCTAGGTGAGTACTCCGCTTTAGTGGCAGCTGGCAGTATTAACTTTGAGGATGCTGTACAGCTTGTCCATAAGCGAGGCAGTTATATGCAGGAGGCCGTTGAGCCTGGTGCAGGAGCTATGGTTGCTGTAATGGGACCAACCGAATCAGAAATTTCCCAAATAATTGAAAGCCTCGAGCAAGGTATTTGCGAAATAGCAAATTTAAATTGCCCAGGACAGACAGTAGTTGCGGGTGAAAAAAACGCCGTGGCCCAATTTACCGACTCAATGAGCAAAAATGGTGGTAAATGCATACCGCTCAAAGTAAGCGCTCCTTTTCATTGTAGCCTTATGGAACCGGCTGCTGAACAACTATCCAAAGACCTTGATGCCTTAACAATTTCGGAACCATCATTTCCAGTTTTCTCTAACGTAACTGCTAAACCCCAGGTGTCGGCTAACGAAATTAGAAACAATCTTAAACAACAAGTATGCTCCAGTGTGAGATGGACTGAATCAATGCAAAATATTATTTCCCAATACAAACCAGACAGGGCAATCGAATTCGGTCAAGGCGCCGTGCTATCCAAACTTCTTAAGCGCATTGATAAGTCAGTTCCTGGAACCTGTGTTTATGACAGTGGATCTCTGTCCATAGATTAGTAAGAGGAAGCCTCCCTTATTCTTCGACCTTAAAAACTTCTGGTAACTGCACGTTTTCAAGGTCCACGTCGTCTATTTCTTTAAACTCAAAATTATATTGTTTAATAATTTTTTCAATTTCTTCAGAACTAGAAAACTCTTGTTCAGAAACAACAACTCCAGAATCTAGATAGAAATCATCCCCTCGAGCCTCCAACTTCAACCAAGGCAAATTTTTAGGTGCTGAACCTCGCAAAACCCGCCCATAGTGATCATACACCGATTCACAACAAGAGCAGACTAAAACCTGTTTCTGGAAAGTTAAATCACACCCCTTCTTGGTGCATTTAGTACTTAAGGCCTTCCAACCATTCTCAACCCGGTGAACTAAAACCTGCTTTTCTCTAAGAAAAACTTTCTTATAAAGAAACTCCTTAATAGCTCCAAGTCTATCAGTTCGCGCAGGCCTAACGTAGACCTCTCCTTTACAAGCAAGCAAACAAAATGCACCGAGGAGGTATGAAGTTGTTCTCAAAAACTTTCTTCTACTATGAAATATTTGGTCTAAGGCTTTCAAATCTATAGAGCTCTCTACGGGTTAAACAATCATACGAAACTTAAGTTCAAGCCTGCCACGAGCTCTGAGAGCCGGCAACTTAATGCTCTAAGTGCCTATAATAACTCAATTAATAAAACCTGAGATTGTTTAGAAAAGTATCCAGCTCAAGAGTAGTCTAAATTCTATAAATGTAAGTAGTTCCCGTAAGCCTTAAAACTCATCTGGTTCAAAAAGTGCCAAATATAATTCTCAGGCCATATAGACTTACCCTGAAAAATCGCCTCACCAATAAGGCTTGCTCAGAGTACAATCTGAAAAGAGATGCAATTCTTTTGCTCATGTCTTGGGTTATAGTGCTATGCATTTTCATTGTGAACATGGTGATACTAAAGACAGTTAAGACTAACAGCCTTTACCTCGCCATCGTGCCAACAAAGTTGGTCCAGCTTACATATTATCTTTTCTTTCTAACTCTAATATTTTCAAACACTGTAGCCACAATTGGAAGTATCTACAGTGCAAGAAATATGGATCTACTTTTGACCACTCCGGTGTCTCCGCTAAGACTATATTTTGCAAAAGTTTTCGAAATACTGTTCGAATCCAGTTCAATGCTTTTTATATTTGCAATCCCTACTTCTGTGGCATTCTGTTGGTCCTTAGGTCTTCCTCTAAAATTTTTCTTTATCGTAGTAATGGCTTCCTTACCCCTTTTAGTCATTCCTATTGGAATTTCCGTTTTACTAGGAACCCTATTTGTAAGGTTCGCCTCGATTGTCTGGAGACGAGGGAGTTTTCTCTTTCTCGCCATTCTTGGAGTAGTCGTTTGGGCAGTTTCTTCCATTGGTTCAACTTTGCTAAACGTCCAACAAGGAGAAGGAAGTCTTCAGATCATTAAGTTAATTGCGCTCTTTGACAACCCAAATCCGGCTTGGCTACCTTCGCGTTGGACGGCAGATTTAATTGCAGAAGTGCTAGGTAATCCTCTTTCTCATAGCTGGCTAAACTGGATTCTACTGTTTGGTACTGCTGCAGGTTCACTCGCAATTGGGTATATCACCTATGACCTGCTTGGCCTCTCCACTCGCTCCTACGCACTTTCGAATGCAAGCGAAACCCAGAAGAATGTAGATGCTGTTTCAAAACCAGATCCAGTCAGAAGAGGCCTAGACTTCTTTTTTGGCCTACTGCCAATTACACAACAAAGTCGCTCCATTATTTTAAAGGACCTTAGCTCTCTTCTTCGTGATAGGTCTCAAAGTTTTCAGCTTTTAATGTTTGTGGCGATATCAGTAGTATATGTAACTGTCTTTAAATTCATGGTTGTTTCAATGAACATGGCAGCAACTGCAGCACTCCTTTGGAAAGCAACACTTGCTTCCTTCAATATTCTTTTTACTGGTTTTATTCTCACAGCAGTAATGACAAGACTCATTTACCCTTCGGTTAGTTTAGAAGGACGATCCTTTTGGATCCTTCAGACTTCCCCTATGGATCTACCAAAATTAATTGGTGCTAAGTTCCTTTGTTGGTTCCCTATGGCTCTCTTCATTGCTCAGTTTCTTCTTCTTTCCGGAGGATGGGCTCTGGGAATGGAAATTCCAGAACTGGTTAATGCCTCCTTTATTGGAGTATGTCTAGCATTTGGTTGTACAGGACTAGCGATAGGAATGGGAGCTTCCTTTTCCTCTTTCGAATGGGAATCACCCAACCAACTATCGACTGGACTAGGCACCCTAGCTCTCTTCGGTGCAAGCTTGCTTATGGTATGCCTAATTACAATCCCAGGAGCATTTGGAACAACAATACTTGCGGTTCCACCTCTTCAAAAAAAATTCGGTGCAATTTCTTGTTTGGCGATTTTAGTAATTTCTCAACTTCTAATAATTGGCACGGCATACTTCGCCAATAAAATCGCAAGAAAGCGTGGTGCAAAAGCTCTTAAAGAAAAAGTACTGAGATAAGTGTAATAAAATCTAAATTGTGGGTAGTTCCGTATCAGAAAAGTTGTCCATAACTCTCTCAGATATCAATTTGCCGAGTAAAGCTTTATACTCTCCAAAGCCCATGGAAGTCTGGTGTTTAGACGAATAGCGTCGCCAACTAACAGAATTAGCATCTCGCTCTTTCTCACCGACAATTAACATATTGGGAATCTTTGAAGTAACAGCATTCCGTATTTTCTTGTTAAAAGAATCACTTCCATAGTCAATATCAGTTCGAACAAAACTATCCACTAGGTCGGCCTGAATTTGCTCAGCATAATCTGCAAATTTTTCTGCAACTGGAATTATTCTCACCTGCAAGGGCGCCATCCATGTCGGAAAAGCGCCGCCAAAATGTTCTATGAGAAAAGCTAAAAATCGCTCATGAGTTCCCAAAGGAGCTCTGTGAATACAATACGGGGTATGATCTTTTCCATCCTCCCCTTTATAGACCAAACCAAATTTTTCAGGGACCGCAAAATCTAACTGATTCGTTGATGCTGTTTCTTCTCGGCCTACGACATTCTTAATTTGAAAATCTACCTTAGGGCCATAAAAGGCAGCTTCCCCTTCGCCCATTTCAAACCTAACCCCTATAGAGTCTAGGACTTCCCTAATAATTTTTTCGGAAGAAGCCCAGGCCGCTGGATTATCAACAAACTTGTCTTTCTTCTCTGGATCATAGACAGACAATCTCATCCAATAGTCACTTAAACGGAACTTCTCATAATATACTTTGTGCATATCCAAGACACTCTTGAACTCTTCTTTAAGTTGCTCAGGTGTACAGTAAATATGGGCATCATTCATGCTCAGCATTCTGACTCTTAAAAGTCCTGCCAGAGATCCTGAACTTTCATAACGATAGCAAGTTCCATACTCGGCCAGTCGAAAGGGCAAATCTCTATAACTTCTAGGTCGAGCCGCAAAGATCTTATGGTGATGCGGACAATTCATCGGTTTTAAATAATAAGGCTCGCCATCATCCAACTCCATGGGTGGATACATACCCTCCTGATAATAAGGTAAGTGTCCGGAAGTATGATACAGGCTCTCTTTAGTTAAATGAGGAGTCGAAACTCTTTTAAAACCAGCTTTAAACTCCATCTCTTTTGCATACTGTTCCAATTCTTCTCTTAAAACAGTGCCATTCGGCAACCAAAGAGGTAAACCTTGTCCAATATCATCGTCAATTACGTATAGGGAAAGCTCATTGCCTAGTTTTCGATGATCCCTCTCTTGCGCAAGACGTCTAAGCTCTACATATGCCTTAAGTTTCTTCTTATCTTCGAATGCTAAAGCATATAAGCGTGTTAGTTGAGGCCTTTTTTCATCTCCTCTCCAGTACGCCCCGGCCAAGCTGTCTACTTTGAAACAATCCTTTTTAATTTCTCCAGACTGATGAACATGCGGACCCCGACACATATCCTCAAACGGGCCATTTTTGTAGAAGCCTAGCTCGGTCTCTCCTTCTGCCGCTAGATCCTTTGCATATTCAACCTTAAAATGCTCCCCGCGAGACTCTAACTCACTTATCGCCTCATCAATTGTACGGGTGAAGTATTCAAACTCTTGTCGCTCAGAAACAATGCGCTTCATCGCAGTCTCAATGGTCGGAAAATCTTCGGGAGTCAAAGGCTTATCGGCAAAATCGAAATCATAGTAGAAACCATTGTCGACAGGCGGGCCAAAAGCAAGCTTTGCCTCAGGTCGAATCTCCAATACCGCTTGAGCCATGATGTGAGCTAAGGAGTGGCGAATTTTATACAATCGCTCTTCCGCCGCTTTCTTTTTATCTAATTTATCCGCGTCACACATCTTTATAAAATTCCTAGTTCGAAGTCCTTCAAAGACCCTTTCAAAACAGAATAGTAGCTAATCAAATTTCTGCTACCAAATATTGTCTTACTGGATAGATCACTTAGGCGCAATGGCTTCCACAACGATAGCAGTTGCTTCACCACCACCGTTACAAATACCTGCAGCCCCAAGGCTTTCTCCACGCTGCTTCATTGCATGAAGAAGTGTAACAAGAATTCGAGCCCCTGAGGCCCCGATTGGATGGCCAATGGCAACAGAACCACCATTTACATTTAATTTCTCTGGTGAGATCTTTAACTCCCTAGCACAAGCCAGGGCCACAGCCGAGAAAGCTTCATTGATCTCAAAGAGGCCAATATCTTCAACTTTTCGCTCAGCTTTACCAAGCGCGGCATTAATAGCTCCAATCGGTGCAGTAGTAAACCATTCAGGCTTTTGAGCATGGGATGCAACACTAAGAATTTTAGCAATTGGCTTCAGGCCATTCTCCTTATAAAAGCGCTCACTACATACCAACATAGCAGCAGCTCCATCATTGATAGAGGAAGCATTGGCAGCGGTCACTGTTCCCTCTTTCTTAAACACTGCTTTAAGCTTCGAAACTTTTTCAGGTTTTAGCCCTCCAGGCTCTTCATCCTGACTAACAACAGTTGTTCCCTTTCTTCCCTCTACTTCAATTGGTACAATTTCCGCCTTAAAACGCCCCTCAGATATCGATTCATTAGCCCTTCTGTAACTCTCTAAAGCAAACTCATCCTGAACTTCTCTAGACAATTGATACTCTTTAGCACAGAGCTCTGCGCAAGTTCCCATATGCACATCACCATAAGGATCCCAAAGTCCATCCTTGACAATTGAATCCTCAGCACTAGTGTGACCAAGACGAGCACCAGATCTTAAACTGGGCAAAAGGTATGGAGCCAGAGACATATTCTCCATTCCTCCGGCAATAACTGCTTGTGAATCCCCAGCTGAAACTTGAGAGGCGGCAATCATGACAGCCTTTAAACCTGAGCTACAAACCTTATTTACTGTTAGGGCCTGCGTATCAACCGACAAACCAGCTTCTATTAAAGCTTGTCTAGCTGGAGCCTGTCCCTGTCCAGCAGTTAGCACCGAGCCAAGAATTACTTCATCAATAGAGTCAGTAGAGAGTTTCGCTGACCCATAAATATTCTTCAATACTTGAGCAGCAATTCTTGAAGCTGAAATCGAAGCCAAGGCTCCCTGAAAGCTCCCAACAGGACTTCTACATGGCTCACAAATATAAACTTTATTTTCCATAACCCAGGACCTCGGATACAATACGTCAACAGTCTGCTATGCTGATTGTATCGACCCGATCCAATTTGTGCCAGTTGAATTTATGCCAGTTGAAACTACTGAGGAAAAATGAAAGCCATTCTTTATATCTCTATTGGTGCCTCAATTGGAGCTTCCTCAAGATGGCTAGCAAGTCTCTATCTAAATAACCCTGATCATCAAATTAAAATCGGAACACTCTTAGTCAATCTTGTTGGTGCGCTACTCATCGGAATTCTCTATCAACACAGCTCTGAAAAAGGTCTCTCAGAGGAACTGAGACAAATGTTAGTGATCGGATTTCTAGGATCCTTAACTACATTCTCAACATTTTCTTTGGAGGCCTGGTTACTACTCTCAAAAGGGCAATTTTCGTGGGCAGTCCTACACCCAATGATTCATGTAACAGGTTGTCTGTTGCTTGTTTCTCTTGGGGCGAGATTGGCGCAAGCTTGGTAGGGACGAGCAATAGTTAAAAAGCAAAAACCCCAGGGAGCAATCAGCTCCCCGGAGAGTCTCAACTAGGCTTACTTCGCGGCACTGTAGTTTTTCGCGACCTGATCCCAATTGATAATCTTAAAGAAAGCCTCAACATAATCAGGCCTTCTATTTTGGTAGTTTAGGTAATAAGCATGCTCCCAAACATCAAGACCCAAAATAGGAGTTTTTCCTTCCATTAGCGGGGAATCCTGATTCGCTGTACTTTCTACCGAAAGCTTCCCATCCTTAACCACAAGCCAAGCCCAACCACTTCCAAAACGAGTAGCAGCAGCTTTAGAAAAGCTATCTTTAAACTTATCAAACCCACCTAACTCAGAGTCTATAGCAGCACCCAAGTCTCCTCCTGGCTGACCTCCTCCACTTGAATCAATAACCTGCCAAAAGAGTGAATGGTTAGCATGACCACCTCCGTTGTTTCTCACGGCTCCTCGAATCTTCTCAGGTACATCTCCAATACCAGAGAGTAAATCCTCGATGGCTTTCGAGCCAAGGTCAGTCCCCTCAATTGCGGCATTTAACTTGGCTACATATCCAGCATGATGTTTAGAATGATGGATCTCCATCGTTTTCGCATCAATGTTGGGCTCAAGGGCTTTGTAATCGTAAGGTAGGTCGGGAAGTTTGAAAGACATACTATTTGGCTCCTAAATATCGATAAATTCTAAGGCTAAGCATAGCCTGTATTGCCCCGTCTATAGCGCCATTAAGCTCATAAATCAAAAGAACTGAAATGAGGAAAATTAGATTAATATTTCAAATTTAGAGGTAGTTACCAACACTCTAATAAATTTCTTGTAACCTCTGCAGCCCATATGCGTAGTATGACTGAACCCGATCTAAAGCTCGGCTTTGTCTAAGCTTTAGTGGCTTGTAATTTGGCCCAGCCTAAGTTGGTCAAATAAGAAGGTATTTGCCTATTTTGATGTATTTAGCTGTGAAAATATACATTATGGTGAGTAGGTTCGTCAGAGTAGTAAGAATTTATGTTGTTTTAGATTTACCGCAACTAACTATAGGGAAACATATGGCTATTAAAAAAAATGTAACCGCTCTTGGAATCGCCGCTGTTGGAGTAATTGGACTAAGTGCTGCTTCTCAAGCTCATGCTGGTGTACCAGATCAACCAACAGCCTGGGAAAAATGTGCTGGTGTTGCTAAAAAGGGTAAGAATGATTGTGGATCTACCGATGGCAGACACAACTGCGGTGGAAAAGCCGACAAAGATTCAGATCCTACAGAGTGGGTATATCTACCAAAAGGCTCTTGTGAAAAAATTGTTGGTGGTAAAGTAATCGCTGAGAAGCCCGCCAAATCTTAAACTAAGTTGAGGGGTCCTGTGAGCAGTACCAACTTTTCAAACAAACCGATATCTAAAGCAGGTATCGGTTTGCGCCCGCAACATCTAGAATACGTTCTTAGTGAACTTCCATCGATTAACTGGTTTGAAGTTTTAACGGATAACTATTTCGGACCTGGAGGAGAATCTCTTAAAGAACTAGAGCAGATTCGCTCTCACTACCCCATCACTATGCACAGCGTCGGCATGTCTATTGGCTCGAGCGACCCTATTAATTGGGACTATGTAAAACAGATAAAATCTCTCGCTGACAAATTTGATCCTGGATGGGTTTCCGAACATCTTTGCTGGACCTCGGCACATGGAGTTCACTTTCACGATTTACTGCCTCTGCCCTACACCGAGGAAACAATTAACCATGTCTCTGACAGGATATCTCAAATTCAAGATTTCCTTGGCAGAAGACTCCTAATAGAAAATGTCTCAAGCTACTTATCTTTTGAACAATCCCAAATGAATGAGTGCGAGTTCGTAGCATCTGTCGCAGAAAAAGCTGATTGCGGTATCTTGCTTGATGTAAACAATATTTTTGTTAGCCAATACAACCATGGCGACGATGCCATTGCCTACATTAAATCTATTCCGGCGGACCGAGTCGGCGAAATACACCTGGCTGGAGGTGAAGAAAGAGACGGCTATATGCTAGATACTCATAGTAGAGAAGTTCCCGAAGACGTTTGGACAATTTACAAAGCAGCAATTGCTCATTGTGGAGATACGCCCTCTCTAATAGAATGGGACAACGACATTCCCCACTTCACGGTTTTAGAACAAGAAGCATCAAAAGCGACTACAATCATTAGACAATGAAAACGCTTGCAGAAATTCAAACCTTAATGAAAAAGGCTCTGCTAGATCCCAAACTTGACCCGTCGGACCTACTACTTGAGCACCTCGACCAAAACTCTTCCAGATCCCCAACTCAACAAATTGGGATCTATCGACAAACAGTCAGATCGAATCTTTATTCCGCATTGGAAGATACTTTTTCCGCTTGCTCAAAAGTAGTTGGAAAAGATTACTTCAAACAACTAGCTGCTGAGTATTTCACCAAGCATCCACCTGAAGACACAGACTTAAATATTTACGGAGATCAGTTTCCTAACTACTTGCAAAGTGTTCTCGAAACTCGACCGGAAGCTGCGTCTCTACCCTACCTCCCAGACCTAGCAAGGCTTGAGTGGTATTGGTATATTCTCAGTTTCACTGATCCCGCTCAGCGCTTCACGCTTGAATCCGAATATCCTATTCATCTAATTTGGGATCTAGCGCTTGGAAAGTCTGAGGAAGAGGTGAACTTAAACTCTGGTGGAGTAACTTTAGATCTCTACAAAGAGAATGGAAAAAAGCTAGCTAAGTTAGTCTAGCTTCTCAGGAAAGAATTCGAAGAAAGTATTTATATGCATTTTAACCTGCTTCACATAGTAACTAAGCGCTACGCTGAGAGCCATAAATAACCAGACCGGCGGATAGTAAAGAACTGAAATACCAACTGCCGCTCCCAGCAGTCCAACAAAACTACAATTAAAAGTAAACGCAGCGATTCTAGCAAACTTAACTTCTTGAAAAAGAGTAAAGAAAACCTTATCGAGATCCTTCTTTTCCAGATCATATTGCTCTAAGAATTTAGAATTTTCCTTTCTTGCCAACGAGGAGATCTTATTCTCTAAAGAAACAAACGACCTCTCGGTCCTGCTATTACTCCTAAAACACCAAATTATTGAAGATCCAAAAAGAAACAAGCCGGCCAATCCCAACTCGGGCAAAAGTTCAAAATACATCGAATGCACAGCCCGTCCCGCCTTACTTCTTCCAACTACCTCCAACACTTCTCCCTCGTATCGACCAAACCAAAATTGAAGGTTACTCATCCCAACTCCGAATGGAATATGTTGGGGTTCAGTATAAACAGCCCAGGCCACTTGCCAAAGTTCTTTACGCCTTTTAACAGTGCCCTGATCTCCAGAAATATCAGTTTGAATCGAGAGAAACTCTTTCTTGAATTCCTCTGGCATAAAAGGAATAGAAGCAACAAGAAACACCAGCCCTAAACAACAAAATAGTAATTTCTTCCTAGAACGATAGAATAAAAACCCGAGCAAACAAAGAATACCAAGCATCCCTCCTCGAGAATTCGAAACTATCATCCCAAGGCTCACTAAAGATCCTAAACCAATATAGACTAGCTGTCGGAATCTACTCTTACTGAGCATAAACTTGGCTATGCACATTGGTAAAAAACCCAGAAGAACGAAACAAAAATCATTTTCATCCCCCATAAATCCGCCAGGACCAACTCCTTTATGAGTAATGGCGTAAACACCAAGTATCCCCGAGATCCAAGCTAAAAGAAGAATCACCCTATCGAGAGCTTTTCTGGAAGTAAGACAGGCCGCTATCGGAAAATGTACTCCGAGCAACTGAGTCATTAAATTTTGAAAGGTTTTGAAATGCCAAAAGTCATTGGTAACAATTGCATCGTGCGGATCTAGGTAAACTCCAAACAAGCCACGGATCGCTTGGATCACCATCAAAATCCAAATTGCTTTTATTGGCCAAGCAAAGTTACGACCTATAAAAGGCAACCAGAGGGAAGCAGTAACCAAGTGAACAAAAAATGGAATTCTCAGACTACCGATAAATCCCATGCCGGGATAAGCCTGAGGCCTTAGGTAAATCAAGCTCAGGGTCAGACAAATCATCAAGCAAAGAGATGGGGCTGGATCAACCCTATGAAAACTAGAAAGTAAGGAAGCCGAGAATTTGTTAAAGCCCTTACTATCCTTAACGAACTCGGACTTAGAGTCTGAATCGTCCTTACCAACTGTAAGATCTTGATTATTCACGCTATTTGAAGCTCCACTCTCTTTAATGGAAAAAGACAAATCGATTTAATACCATATTGATAGCTAAATAGATAGTCGTTTAAATTAAAACTACCTACCGCTCGCCGCTTTCTTGAAAGCAGTGATCAGGGCTTCTTTAGTAAGAAGGGAACTAAGCACCTCTGAGACCTCACCGTTGGGGTAAAGAATAACGTAATGAGGAACACCTGATCCCCCATACTCTCTAAGAGCTGCACTTACCGACTCATCCCCTCGAGTCCAATCAGCTATGAGAGGTAAGACATTGTAAGTGTTGAGAGCTTGCGAAACTCTCTGGGTTTCGATCACTAGTTTTTCATTCGCTTTGCAGGTAACACACCAGTCAGCTGTGAAGTCAATAAACACTGCTCGCTTATCTTTCTTAGCTTTAGCAAGTTGATCCTTAGAAAAACTTTGCCAATCGATTTCACTCGAACCTTGGACTGTTCCCTTTTCTGAAGCTACACTAACTAATATATCCCAAGAAAAAACCAAGGCAAAAACGACATACAATAAAAGTCCAAACTTCAACAACTTTTGTTTAAAAGTGTTGCGTACCTCGAGCTTGTAAACCCAAAAACAAAAACCCAACAGTAATAATATCCAAAGAAGCCTACCAAAACCCTCTGCGCTAACCTGACTATAAATATTTAAAAGCCACACAACGGTCGCTAACAGAAAAAATCCCATTAGCTGCCTAAAATAGGTCATCCAAGCTCCAGGAGTGGGAAGATATTTCAGCATCGAGGAACTCTGTGAAAGAATCAGAAATGGGGTAGCGAGGCCAAACCCTATTGTCAGAAAAATCAGAACAATACTCCAATCTGGCGCTAGAAAAGCAAACGCCAAAGCAGTGCCAAGAAAAGGGGCAGTGCATGGCGTGGATAAAGCAGTTGTTAAAACTCCATCAAGGAAATCAGTAAACTTTCCCGAGCTAGCGCTTGACTGTTTAAGACCGGGTAAAGAAATCGAAAAGAATCCGAAAAAAGAAAAGGCAAAACTAAAAACTGCTAAAATAAGAAAAAGTAGAAATACAGGCGATTGAAATTGGAAGCCCCAGCCCACATGCACACCCATTCGCCTAACTATAACTACTACTAGGGCTAAAACTAAAAAGGCTGCCAAAACACCTCCTACATAACTCAGCGCCCCTCTCAATCTCTCACTCCGTGGTTTCCCTGCATTCTCCACCAATGAAAATGCTTTAATAGACAAGACTGGCAAGACGCAGGGCATCAAGTTCAAAAGAAGTCCACCCAAATAAGCAAAGGACAAATAATATAAAATAGACTTACCGGAAGGAGCCTCTCTTTTTACGGTGGGGGTCTCTACCATGGCAACATCTGAGGCTTCTTCTGCTTTGGTAACAGTATGGGAGCTAAGACTCTTAGATGCTATCCGCTCAGAGCTAGGAAACATTGCATTAACAAGCTGCGGGGTGCCTTTTTCATTTTTTATTTGTACGGGAGCAGACCAAGAAAAATAGTTAGGTAGGCCCAATTTCTTTGCGAGAAGAGGATTTACAAGGATTGTGCCCTTTAGGTAGGACACTCCTGGCTTTGCTGAACTCAAAATACTAGCTGGCAATACTAAACTAGTGCTCCCTTCAACTGGGAAACCTTCCAAAGCAGAGACATCTTTAGATGAAACCGGAAAAATTTGAACACTATCTCGAATCTCTTTTGCATTCTCAAGTTCTGGAAAGCTAAAGAGAATTTGTGCTTTGTCTCCTGGAAAATAAAAGCTCTTATCAAATTCAATTTTTACTCTGCCAGGAACAACTGGGTCTGGCGCCTTCGCATGTGCATTCTTAAACAATTGAAAATCATCAGAAGCCCGGAGCGATTCACTTTCTGAAATTCTTATTTCTTTAAAAACCCGAGTCTTTCCAGGCACACACAAATTCTTACAGACAAGCCATTTCACATCTGCAGAAATTTTAATATTTCCCTCGTCCGGCAGGCTAGCTAAGACCTGAGTGAAAAGTAACACCTCCTGTTCATAACCAAAGGTAACAAGATCCCCGGACTCTCTAAATTTTACTGGAGCAGGCCAGTTTAGCTCTCCAGCTTCCCAAGTATCAGGAAGATTCCATTTCACTTCTGTTGGGAGGCCAGAATCTCCGCTATTTTCCCAATAAATATGCCAACCAGGTTCAATTTCAAACTTAATTCCTAGCAAGCCAACGGGATCAGTAGTGGTTTTAGGGGGCTGAAAGACCTCTCTATCTGAGACCAACGAAACCTTGACGTAGTCGTTGCCTTTTCCCTCTTGATACTCACTAGGCTGCTGAGCAACTGCATCGTGAAGAAATAAACTAAGTGCCAGAAACAAACACCACAAAGGTTGTTGCATCATTCTAAGGTCCAAAAAATCTTTGAGAATTGGCTAAAAAGCAAAGTCCAATTCAGCTTTTAAATAGAACGAGTCTTCTACATCTTTAGTCCTAAACTCACTGGGTAGTTCAGACTTAAACTCAATATGACTATCAATAGTACTACCCACTTCTAAACCAGCTGATATATGACGAGAAAACCATCTTCTCACACCCGCGCCAATTTTTCTTTCATGAACCTGAATATTAAATCCCTCATCAAAACTAGAAGAGTGAGCAAAATATTTATCGCCCTGCACATCTCCAAAAACATATGCGACAGAGCTACTATCAAAATGATAGCTCAGCTTCGCCTCAAAGGGCACTGTTAAACTGATGTGAAGCTTCCCAGAAGTATCATGCAAACGCACCCCCACGAAAGGCACCAAGGGAGTATCATCAAAATCCTCACTATACTTCAAACCTCCCAACACTTGT
>CALKYB010000206.1 GCA_938003565.1 uncultured bacterium | reverse complement strand
AGGTAGCTTCAAAAGGCATTTTGAGGAACTACCGGAAACAAGGACTTTAAAGTCCACCATATTGAAAAGGGGCGTACGCGCCTCTTTTTTTAAACTAACTATCTCCACTCCTCCTCTCTTTCCAATAGAACATAAGCTTCTCTGAATCTATCCCTCAGAGCAAGGGCCCCTCATCTTCAGGCATGAAGGGAAATTATCTGAGGTGCATACAGAAGCCCCCCGGCTTTAAGGATTAGATTCGATATTCCCTTGAAAAACCATTCTTCTTGGCAGTTTTGCTGTTTCTGCTTGCTGTCTCGCGTTCGCCCTCTGCAGCATGGCTACTTCTTCCCCCACATTACACCTAACCTCCCATTATCACTAAAAAACATCCACTACACATTTTGAGACCCTGAACAAAGCATGAAAATCCATTGCCAAACCTTGGATTTTCATGTAAAATATCTAAGTGCCTAAATTAATTGATAGAAATGAACCAAAAGATCTTATCTCTTTGGCCCTCAACCTCCACCCAGTAGTTGCTGTACTTGGGCCTCGGCAGTGTGGAAAGACAACTCTTTGTCGAGAATTTCAAAAAACCTTTAGAGGACCGGTTCATACTTTTGACCTAGAAGACCCAGAGGATTTAGCTAAACTCGAAAGACCTAAACTAGCTCTTGAAAACCTAGAAGGTTTAATTGTCATTGATGAAATACAAAAACGAGAGGAACTTTTTCCTCTTCTAAGAGTTTTGGTAGATAGGGAGAATTCTTCAGCAAAGTTCTTAATTCTAGGGAGCGCATCTAGAGAACTTATTAAACAAAGTTCCGAAAGCCTAGCAGGTCGAATCCAGTATATAGAACTAACTCCTTTTTCCTTAAAAGAAGTAGGACTTAGGAAAAATACTGATCTTTGGGTTAGAGGAGGCTTTCCCTTATCGTTCCTAGTAAAATCCGATAACGAAAGTCAGCAGTGGAGAAAGGCTTTTATTAGCACTTTTCTAGAGCGAGATATTCCAAACCTAGGAATTAATATTCCAGCAAAAACATTGCGAAGATTTTGGACCATGTTAGCACACTATCACGGACAAACGCTTAACTACGCCGAGCTAGCCCGCTCAATTGGTTCTACCGACTCTAGTATAAGAAGATATCTTGATATCCTAGAGGGCACATTCATGATTAGACTTCTACACCCTTGGTTTGAAAACATAAAAAAAAGACAGGTAAAGTCTCCTAAAGTCTTTATTCGAGATAGCGGAATTCTTCACTCCCTCTTAGGCCTTAAAAATCATAATGAAATTTTAGGCCACCCAAAATGCGGCGCGTCTTGGGAAGGACACTGCTTAGAAGAGATTATAAGGAAATTTCCAAATGCAGAGAAACATTTCTGGGCAGTGCACAGTGGAGCCGAACTTGATTTAATGATTGAAGAGGATGGAAAACGGACTGGCTTTGAAATTAAGTACTCCAGCTCTCCTAAGGTTACTAGATCGATGCACCAAGCAATTGAAACTCTTAACCTTAATGAAATAAAAGTAATTACCCCAGGCAAAAGCTCTTTCCCAATCTCGGAGAACATTCAAGTAGTTGGTTTAGAGAAGTTTTTAGCTTAGCAAACTCTTAATATATAAATAAGACTGGTGCACCCGGAGCGATTCGAACGACGATTTCGATAAAAGTGCCTTAGGGCACTTTTCCCTCAACCGTCCTACTGGTTTCTTAGGCGTCGCAGACGCCTAAGACAAGCGTAGCCAGTTGCATTATTTTTTATTTTCACAAAACTTAATGGTGCACCCGGAGCGATTCGAACGCCCGACCTACTGGTTCGTAGCCAGTTGCTCTATCCAGCTGAGCTACGGGTGCGATAGAGGGGATTAAATATTTGGTTAGAGAAACTAACAATATGCCAATCAATTATCAACCTGTATTGCCGGAGTTTTTTGGCTTTATTTAGGCCTAAACCAATAAAACAACTAGGCTTTAACATAAAATCTTATTTACACCACTCTGGGACTCCTCAATCACAACTCTTTGAGAATAGCGGTAGCTTTATGCTCATTGAAACATTACTGGTTGAGTAACTTCCTCTCTCCTGTTTTTCGCTCTGCTGCTTATCGCTGCAGTCCGAAAGGCAAGGGAACGTGGTAGAGGTTTTTTGTGCTTAAGCTTTGTTTACTTTACCTCGCAATATACTTCTCACTTACCCAATAGAGTGAGCAGTATATTGCAAACAAAGGTAAGTGAATGATAGATTTAATTCTAAAGGAAACCCAACTGTTACTCCAGACTTTAGAGAAAAATGGAGGAGATTCTGAAGCGAAAGAGAGTTTCAATAGGCTTTGGTTATTATGTCAGTCGGTGCGCTATCTTGCAGAAGCTCAGTCCATTGAGTATCAAGCTAACGACTCTAATGTGTTGACTGCCGCAGATCTCCTCGCCGTACGAAGCGAGATAGTGGTTCTAGAGGTAAGTATTGCCCTTTATAACAGCATTGAGGTAAGCAACCCGGATCATGATTCAAAAGCCCTGGTTTCAAAAAGGATAGCAATAGAATTAAGAGCTGCAAGACTCGCAGCGAATACCAGAAACACTCTGCAAAAACTATATTACTGGCTGTTAGAAACACATACACAGCTTCTAACTTCCGCTAACAACTCAGCCAATGTCAATCTCGTGCCAGTAGCACTTCTAGATATTGATGATCTAAACTAGAAAAACTTAGAAGGTTATAGATAATCACACCACTTCCCTTGTCTTCAATAGTTCATGCCAGCTCAATCTCTCACACCTATCAGATCAAAATACATAAATTATTTGCTAATCGCTTTTCTATAAAACTAGCTAAACCAAGATGTCCCGTTACTAGGAACCTCCGATCCACAACCCCAATACTAAAATGAGAATTCGGCACAATACCCGTAAGTGCCTACAATCTTTGCAAAAGGAGACTAGTATTTCTTATGTATATCGTGTTGAAATTTTATGCATAACAGACATACGATCATTTTTTTGGAAGTAAATTTATCCCAGAGGTCTAATGAAAAATTCAAATTTTCACTTTCTGTTAATAGCTTTGTTAATTTGCACATCGGCCAATGCTCAAACCCCAGCTTTTATTGAGTCTTGCGAGAGTGAGATAAGAGTTGATTCAGAAGAAAACACTACAGCCGGTGAACAATGCAAAGTAATTTTTAGCGATGGAACAGTCGAGAAAAGAGAACACGCCTGCGAGATGCACGGAGGTTGCCCTCAAGCCTTGGGATACTGTGCCTACATTCCCTGGTATACTTATAAGTTTGGATCAGTAGGACAAGCTATAACTGCGACACAAACTGAAACGAGTGAGCAAGATAGTTTTGATCAAAAGCTCCTAGAGCTCCAAGAGATTTACACTAAAGAGTCTCTAGAGTGCAAAGAAGGAGAAGTTAATGGAAGGGTATTTTGTCAAATCAATTTTGATGGGGATCGAGTAATTGAAATTGACGAAAACGATCCTCAGCTAAAATATATAGAGGGAGTGTCCTGCTCTAAAGTACCTGGCTGTAAAGGGTTTATAGACTACTGTACGAACAGTATCGAAACGCTACAGAACAAGTGTGAAAGTAATCCTGCAGGAACGATTTGTGAAGACTTCGACCTCGAATGGGTTGGAGAAGATGGTTTCATAAACTTTCTCCTAAAAGACTTTTTTACTGAAACTTCTTCTGCAAATTGCGTGGATGAGGATGGAGATGGTTGGGGCTGGATTCAATCCTCTCAAAGCTCTTGCCAAGTGCCCAACTTTACACCAGTCGCTGGTGAGTGCGTGGATCCAGATGGAGACGGTTGGGGTTGGAATGGTTTAGAAACATGCGATCCAACTTAAAAGCACGTCTCAAAAGACGGTCCTAATTTGGACTGTTGAAGATACATGTAAAGCCCCCTCTAAATTTCTGGAGTGGGGCTTTATAAAGTTATCTAAGTCAGACCTGACTAACTATCTCGGCAGGTAAAATCCTTCGAGACTTTTTGATGTTCCAGTCTTTTGTTTATCGAACTACTTTTACCCCTAGAACCTCTGAATCAGGAAAGATAAAAACAGCAAAGCTTTGAGTAAAATTTCTTCTGTTTTTTCAGGCTCTTAGCCTCATTAACACCAGCCCCTTGATCCCGCTCTAGCCTTTCGCTATTCTAGTATTTTTCTATATCCAAATACAATCATACGCTAAGCCTTAACAATGCAGAAACTCTACCTCTCAGTCTTCCTCCCCCTTTGGTCAGTTGAACTCGCCAAATTAGACATCCTTAAAGAAGAGTCAGGCCTGGGAGAATCAAACGGAAAAGCTTTGCTAATAACAAGCGAAAAAAATGGAAAGGAAATTGTTGTTCGCTGCTGTACTAAAGCAAAACGTTTAGGCGTTAGTCATGGAATGAATCTAAGTAATGCAAAAGCTCTAACCGAGAGATTTGTCTGTAGAAAATTTGATGCAGAAAGAGAAGCAGCAATGCTGGAATCTTTAGCACGCTGGGCCAATAAATTCTCTCCCATAGTTGCCGTAGATAAATCTAACCTCGATAACAAATCTGCTGAATCTAAAAACACCGCTACAGATCCTCGCTTTAGTGGTTTATATTTGGAAGTTACAGGAGAGGAAAAACTATTTGGGAGCTATCCTAAGTTAGTACAAACCCTATCTGAAGAATTAGCACAACTTGGTTTCTGCTCTCGCATTGCACTAGCACCCTCTTATGGCGGGGCTTGGGCGCTGGCTCGCTATGGCATGAAAAGCTTAGTAGTAGTCGACAATAAGGTATCTCTCCGAGCAGCATTGGCGACACTACCAACTAGCTATCTTAGGATTGCTCGCCAGACAATTAAAGAGCTAGTTGAAGTTAATATCAGGAGGGTTGAGCACTTGTTTAACATTCCTTTTTCATCTCTCTCAGCCCGCTTTAGTTATGATTTGATTAACAGATTAGATGAAGCCTTAGGCAAAAAAGACGAAGCTTTTAAAGCAATAGAAACTCCCCAAAAAGAGCTCCTAAGAAAAACATTTGCTGGTCCACAAAAAAACTTACTCTCGCTCACTTCAGCTGTAGAAGAACTTAGCGAAAAGTTAATTGAGAGCTTGGCTAGCAGAGAGAAAAAACTATCTTTGCTAGAAATTACTGTTAAAACAGAAGGACAATCTCCATTGTCCAAACAATTCCCTTTAAGTAGTGGCACCCTAAACAAGAAACACTTAAAGCGAATCACCACTCCCTGGCTTGAGAATCTTCAAATGGCAAACGGGATTACTGAAGTAGCCCTAGAGGCTGGGCGAACTGAATTAATAACAGCGAAGAACAGTTTTATCTTTAAAAGAGATGCTGAAGGAGCCTCAGGCGTTCAACTAAAGGACTTAGCTGAGCTTATTGATAACTTATCATATGCCTTAGGCAGCAGAAATATTAGAGAGCTTAGGTGTCACGAAAGCTTTCTTCCCGAGAGACAACAGTCTTTTCAAAAAAAAGTCAGTAATGAGTCTTCTTCCCAAACTAATTCTAACCCGCCTAGACCAGTCCTATTGAGAGCAGAAAGGCCTAGCAAACTCTTTGACACCCCCCACCCAGTCAAAGCAATGGCTGTTATGCCAGACAACCCTCCTTTCTCCATAACTTGGAAAAACAAAACCTATAAAATCACTAACGGCCTTGGGCCAGAGAGAATTTCTGGAGAGTGGTGGAACTATCGAGGAGTTATTGATGGCTCAACTGCCAAAAAACTTCCAGAACGTGACTACTTTAAAGTACAAATTCCGTCAGGACTCTGGCTTTGGATTTATCGAGAAGTTGAAAACTCACGTTGGTTTATTCATGGGGCTTGGAGCTAAAATCGTCTATAAAAATGAGTAGTAGTGATTTTTTTGAGCTGGCAGTTACTTCAAATTTTTCTTTTCTAGAAGGAGGGAGCAGCCCAGAAGAAATGGTTGAAGAGGCCGCAAAGCTTGGATACGAGGCCATTGCAATCACAGACAAAAATAGCCTCTCCGGAGTAGTGCGAGCACATACTGCAGCAAAGCGCGCTGGTATTAAGATAATAGTTGGAATCGAACTAAGTCTTCTCGAATACTTACCAGAAAAACCTGCCGAAGATGAAACTATCTGGATCACTGAAGATAGATATAACTTAGAACATCTCCTCCCCCTACTTCCTGTTTCTCTTTTCCTATATCCAGACTCCCTAGTTAGCTATAAATCAGTTTGCAGTCTACTAAGCAAGGGCAAGCTCAGGGCCCCAAAAGGTCATACTTGGCTGAAACTTGAAGATTGTTTTTCTGAGTTAGAAATAATGCCAGCCGCTGTAAACATTCTCAACGTCGAAGATAACAGAGTTTTTGAATGTCTTAGACAATTAAAAAATTTCTTTAGCAGGCCTAACCATCCTGCTGAAAAACTATTTTCAATATTTATCTCTAAGAACTACCTGGCAAATGAAGTTAAGGAACAAAAGCAAGTTGAAAAATTAGCAAGCGATTTAAGTATCCCACTCCTAGCTAGCAACAAAGTCCTGTATCACTCAAATTCAAGAAGAAAACTACAAGACATTTTAACTTGCATCAGAAACAGAACAACAATTCAAAAAGCTGGTTTCTTACTTTCACAAAACAGCGAGCGATTTCTTAAAACTAAAAAAGAAGTTAAGCGATTGTTCCGCAACAAACCACAAGCAATTAGACAATCTGAGCGGATCGCCGAGCAAGCACTTCTATTTTCCTTAGACCAACTCAAATACGAATATCCCGAAGAAATCTGTCCAAAAAACAAATCTCCACAAGCATATCTAGTGGATCTCACACTAGCAGGTGCTAGGGCCAGATTCCCTCAAGGAATCAGTGAGGAAGTAGAAAAACAACTAGAACACGAGTTTAAATTAATCGATGAGCTGAACTACGCAAAATATTTTCTTACAGTTTATGATATAGTTTCTTTTGCTAAAAGCGTCGGCATTCTCTGTCAAGGTCGAGGAGCAGCAGCAAACTCTGCTGTTTGCTACTGCCTGGGGATTACAGCTGTTGACCCCTCTCGTACTCGACTTTTAGTTGAGAGGTTTATTAGTAAGGAAAGAGGAGAGCCGCCAGACATCGATATAGACTTCGAGCATGAAAGGCGAGAAGAAGTCATACAGTATATATACAACAAGTTTGGCCGAGAGAGAGCCGCACTAGTGTGCGCTGTCACAACTTATCGACGCAAAAGCGCCACTAGAGAGGTTGGTAAAGCACTTGGCTTATCAATCGACACAATAGAAACTCTACAAAAAATATTTTATCGTCGAGGCGATGACGATCCAGTTACAAACAAAGAAATAAGCTCTCAAGGGCTCAATCCTTTCGACCCAGCAATTGCTAACTGCTTGGAATTAGTCGATGCAATAAAAGGGTTTCCTAGACACCTAACCCAACACTCAAGTGGTTTTATCATCTCTGAAAAGAATCTCTCTGAAATTATTTCAATAGAAAACACAGCTATGCCCGGCCGAACTATGATTGCCTGGGATAAAGACGATATAGAACAACTTGGCATGCTAAAAATTGATGTACTAGGACTTGGAATGCTCACTTGCGTTAGAAAAGCACTAGCAATGATTAATAGCTATTCCGAGGACAAAACCTGGGATCATCAACAGCTCTTACTACACAACATTCCCCCTGAAGACCCTAAAGTCTACGATATGCTTTGTGCCGCAGATACGATTGGAGTGTTTCAAGTTGAATCTAGAGCACAAATGAACATGCTGCCCAGGCTTCGGCCACGTTGCTTTCATGATTTAGTAGTTGAAGTTGCAATTGTTCGACCTGGACCAATCCAAGGAGGAATGGTTCATCCTTATCTAAAAAGACGAAAATATAAGGCCAAGGTTACTTATCCAAATGAGAAGATAAAGGAGATTCTTGGCTCAACCTTAGGGGTGCCAATTTTTCAAGAGCAAATTATGGAGTTAGCAGTACATGGAGCTGGCTTTACTCCAGGTGAGTCAGATCAACTTAGAAGAGCAATTGCTAGTTGGAAGCGAAACCGACAAGCACTAAATCATTTTGGCCGAAAATTAATAAAAGGATTTTTGGAGCGAGGCTATAAAGTTGAATTTGCCAAACAAATACTTGGACAAATTAAAGGCTTTTCAGAATACGGGTTTCCTCAATCTCATGCCGCTTCCTTTGCTCTAATTGTCTACACATCATCCTGGATTAAGCACTATCACCCTGCTGCTTTTGCCGCTGCACTAATTAATTCTCAACCTATGGGCTTCTATCACCCCTCACAGATTATTCAAGACGCAAAGAAGCATGAAGTTGAAATAAAAGAGATTGACGCAATGCTTAGCGACTGGGACTGCTCTGTACATAATCAAGGAAACAGCTTGCGGCTAGGCATGCGCCTAGCCCAAGGACTAAGAGAGGAAGAAGCAAAAAAATTAGTAAAGCATCGAGGCGGATCAACATCCCTAAGAGAGCTTTGGAAACAAACCGGGCTTAAGGTTGACAGTCTAAAATGTCTAGCCCGCGCTGACGCTTTTCGCTCTCTCAGGCTAAACAGACAAACTGCACTTTGGGAATTAAAAAAACTAAAAGATAAGGAAATGCCTCTCTTCTCCAAAATAGCGAATAGAGAAGAAACTAGTAAGGACAATCTTCCTGTCATAACAGACAACCTAGAAGTTCTCTTTGACTACCAACACACTGGTCATTCCCTAAAAGCTCACCCTTTTGAGTTTGTCAGAGAAAAGCTTAGCGACTATGGGGTTACAAAAGCTAGCGCACTGCAAAACCCTAGCTCTACCCCACACGGGAAACTTTTAGCAATAGCTGGATTAGTCTTAGTTAGACAGCGGCCCCCAACAGCGAAGGGAGTTACATTTTTAACAATCGAAGATGAAAGCGGTTGGGCAAATTTAATTATCAGACCAGAGAGATATAAAGTTTTGCGAAGAATAATTATGGAGAGTTCCTCAGTTCTTGCCAAGGGGAAAGTTCAAAGAGTGGATAGAGTAGTAAATCTTCTAGTAGAAAATCTCATTTCCCTAAAAAGATAATTTGAACTAAGTTTATCCTAGAATGAAAAAACTTACTGTACTACTAATAGCCCTGGGGCTACTACTGCTTGTGGTTAGAAATAACTCACAAAATCCGCAATCCAATGAAGTAGAAGTTCAAAATCAATTTGAGAACATCGAGAAACAACCAGCTACCAATAGAAAAATAGAACTTTCTCAAAAAAGAAAACCATTTAGGATACCACCGCAAAACAAAGTTCGAAAAAATAAGAATGTATTCCTATCAAATCCTCTGGAAATCCCCTACAGCTCTGAAGAAACCTTTCTAGATCCCAAAGAAATACTTTACTGGACTAATAAACACCGGGCAAAAGAGGGCCTAGAGCCCCTAATTGCCAACTCTACTTTGTCATCCGTCGCACAGGAGAAAGTATCCGACATGTTCGATGGCGATTATTTCGATCATGTATCACCTCAGGGAATTGGCCCAGCAGATTTAGCTAAAGAATTTAACTACGATTACATCATGGTTGGAGAAAATCTGGCGAAAGGTAATTTCCATACAAACAAAAAGCTGGTTCAAGCTTGGATGGACAGCCCTGGGCATCGAGCTAATATAATGAAGCCCGGATATAGAGAATTAGGAGTTGCTGTTGGGCAAACAACTGATGATAGGCAAGAAGTTTGGTTAGCGGTGCAGTCTTTTGGAACCCCAAAAAGTCTTTGCCCTGAACCTGTCGGGCGAGATGAAATTGACTCAGAGAAAGAAGAAATAGAGGATCTCGCTGAAACACTAAAAGAGTTAAGACTGGAGCTAGAAGACCTCCAAGCAGATAGAGTTGAATTTTCAGTAATCAAAGAAGCATCCGATGAATACAATGAACTAGTGCGAGAATTTAATGGAAGATCAAAAAATCTCAGCAATGAATCAAAAGAGTTCAACAGAAGAGTCGAAAAATATAATAGCTGTTTAACTAGCTATAACTAAAAATTTTCTCAACCGGATAAGCCTACTTTAAATTTTAACAACCCACCGTATCTAACTTAGCAACTTCTACTGGAAAAGGATCCTTAGAATTTGGAGAACTTAAGTACAAACTAATTACCTCACTATTATAATGACGGGAACGGGAGATTATCAGATCAAGCTTATTATCCTTATTAAGATCCCCTGCCCAAAGGATTGAAGGAGGACTTTCAGCATCAAAATTTTTAATTTCACAGAGTTGTTTTTTCATCGGAAGTTTTTTTAAACTAAGATCTGGCTCGGTAGTCCAAAATCTAGAATCTCCAATAAACAACTTGTAGTTTTCAATTCCAGCCCAAATACGATTGGTGTCAGGTTTTGCGGTTTCCCCTTTGGCGTAAACTAGATAATTTAGGCTTTTTTCATTAAGAAAAATATTAA
>CALKYB010000205.1 GCA_938003565.1 uncultured bacterium | reverse complement strand
GGCAGCCCTGCGGGTAGGGATTAGTAAAGTAATTATTCCTTCCGAGAACAGTGATGAGATTTCAGAATTGCCGCAGCATTTAAAGGAGACTTTGGAGTTTGTTCCTGTGGCTAGTGCTTTTGAGGTTATTCAAGAGGCTTTAGTGGAGAAGCCAACGAGTTTGTCAGTTCGAAAAGCTGTTGAGGTGGACGGTAAGCCGGAGCCTATTATTTCTCCTAAAGCTAATAGGGATCCCCTAGGGGCTAAGAAGCCATCTGGTAAGGGGAATAGGAATAGAAAAGAAAAATCCTGAGTTATTTCTGCCCTTCAAGCTGTTGGTTCGCTAAATCTGTGGCTGGGAATTACAATCCCTGTTAATATTCAACCTTATTTTATCAAGTACAATGAAGCTTTTGAGCCGCTTCGTTTTTTTGCATATTTTAAACTCGCTGTTCTGGTTGGTAATTGAAGGAGTATTCGAAATGAAAGAAAGTAATCGAGAGTCATATTTTTGCGGAACTATTAAAGTTGTTGCCGGGTGCTTTTCTCTTTTGGTGTTTGCTCATCCTCAATTTTTAGAAGCTGAGCCTTCAGCAGCGACTGAAGCAGTTTCTAAGAGTACTAGTGCAGAGGGGATAGAAGCTGGGGCCGAGGAAGGTGAGGCCAAAGAAGAGAAAGAAGAGAAAATTGTCTCAGGGGTTGTTGCTAGTTATGGCACTGTGGAAGTTTCTGAGTCTATCCAAGTTGGTACTACGGGGGTAGACGGTGAAAAGTCAGTTTCTCCTTTAGCTGCGAGTATTAGTAATATTGATGATCGCACGTGTAAGATTACCATTCGAAATTCCAGTCAAGAGAATAGTTACTCAGGAGTTTTTAATGTAGTTTCGAAGGATGTTAAGGGAAAGTCTTTGGCCCGAAAGACCGTTACCGCTAGACTTAAACCTGGTAAAAGTAGTGAGAAAAAAATTAAATGCACACGAGACGGTCGAGTTCAGGTTAGTTTGAAGTCGGGTAAAAAGCTTGACGGTTAACATGAAAGCCCGATCGTGCTCATTTTAGTTCTCTTTTGGAAATATCTTTAGGTGACAAACACCAGGTCCGACATTATTAAGCTTATTGGTGTTAGTAAAATATTTCCCCCTGACGATGCTGCTCTTAAAGATATAGAGTTCTCCATTGCTCAGGGTGAATTTATTTTCCTAGCCGGAAGAAGTGGATCAGGTAAATCTACTCTGCTTAAACTATTATACGGCTCTGAGACCGCGACAGATGGTAGTGTAATTGTTGGTGGGAGAGACTTATCTAACGTTGCTACCCCAGTTATTGCGAGGCTCAGAAGAAGTGTGGGATTGGTGTTTCGTGACACAAAGTTTATCCCTGGCGCTTCTGTTGTTGAAAATGTTGCCCTTGCCCTAGAGGTTGTCGGGGTAGCAACTGAGGATAGACTCGACGCGGCCGGTGAAATCCTTAAAGCATTTGGTTTGGAGGATAAGTTGTACCTAAACCCTGCATCACTCTCAAGTGAAGAAAAGCAACGAGTTGGTTTGGCTAGAGCTTTGGTTGGGAAACCAAAGATTATTTTAGCTGATGATCCCTCTGGTAGTCTCGATAAGGGTTCTCGCAAGGCTATTTTCGACATTCTTGCAGAAGCCCACTCTTGTGGAGTTACTGTAGTGGTAGCAACCAGTGATGTGGAGATTGTGGAAGAAGTGAATCAACGGACTATCGTTTTGGAAAGTGGGAAAATGATTGGTGATTTCGCCCAACCCGCTTAGATTGACTTATTAGGATCTAGGAATGTCTTTTCAAGGACAAAAATCAATTTTATTAAATGATGCGCCTTATGAAATTAGTCGTGGGGCTTTAACTCGTTATTGGCAGAAGTCGACAGAGGAGCCAACTCAGAGAGGTTTTTTTGGTGCCTGTGCCTATTATTTTTCTCAGACGTTTTCTAATTTACTATCGATGCCAATCGGTAGTTCGATTTTCGTCTTTACCGTTACAGTTCTATTTTTCTTTTTGGGTAGCTTTCTTCTTTGCCTACAAAATCTCTCAAGCGTGCTAAGCCGAGGTGGCGAGAGTAATTCTCTGATAGCTTACATAAAAACTGATGTCTCCGAGAGCGATATGAACCTTCTGCTGAGTGGTTTGGATAGTGATCCCAATATCACCAAGGTTGACTATATATCTCGAGAGGAGGCTTTGGAGTTGTTTAAAGAAGACTTGGGTGAAGGCCATAGTTTTCTTAAGGCCCTAGATGAAGATAATCCATTGCCGGCGTCGGTTGAGATATTCTTTGAAAAGGATGAAACAGGATTGAACTCAACTGAAGATCGTATCAATGCCATGGCAAATAGAGTTGAAGTCGATGAGGTTATTCGAGGTGGAAGTTGGTCGAATCGTCTCTCGGGGCTTATTAAGTTTATTAAGATGGTTGGAATAATAGGGCTTGGAATAACCTTTTTAATTGTTGGCTTTTTAGCAAATAACAGTATCAGGCTGTTGATGAATAAAGCTAAGGATGAAAGAGAGATTTTGAACTTGTTAGGAGCGAGTAAAAGTTATGTCAATATTCCCTTTGTCTTAGGGGGAGCTTTACAAGGTTTTTTTGGAACAGTATTGGGTTTGGGTATTTTGGCTTTTCTTTATTATCAGTTTGTTGAGGGTTATAGCTTTTCTAAAGAGCTGCCCTTTTTAAATCTTCAGTTGGAGTTTTTAGAGGTATCGACTTTGTTTTTACTCTTAATTTTGGGGACACTGATAGCCGCTATGGGAAGTTATATAGCCACTTCTCAGTATGGTGATCGCCACCTGATATGATTAAATTGATAAAAAGAAGGCGGAGGGTGAATGGTTTGAGACTCTCAGTTGTCTGTTTGTTCATTTTTTTTAACTCTCTGTTTTTAGTATTTGCTAATGTGGCGCTTGCTCAACCTGCTCAGCCAAGTGAAGTTCAATTAGAATTCATAGCTAAAAAAACCGAGATTGAGACCATCGAAAGGAACCTTCGTCTTTTAAGACTGGATAAAGTTGCAATTGATCAGGAGGTGCAAAAGCTCGATCGTCAGGCTGAAGTTCTTGTTGAGAGAGAAAAACTTTTTGCCGATGAGCTTGGAGGATTGAAACAACAAGAAGGCATACTAGGTGATAAAATTGTCGGTGTGATGGGGCGAGTTAAGGGGGATAGAGAAGAATTCCATCAGCAGGTTGTCTCCATATATAAGTTTAACAGGAAAAAGTTATTGCTTGATTATTTATTTGGCTCTTCCAATTTTGAAAACTTAAATCGTCGAGTTCAGTATTCGAACCGAGTGTTGGATAACAATTTGGAAAATTTAAAAAATCTGGAGTCGACACTTTCAGGGTTTGAAAGTGAAAAAAAAATTCTGGAAGCCAATGGTGCAAAGCTTCAGAAAACTCTTCTTGAGTTGGATAAAACATCCAAACAGATTCAAGAAACCAAGAAAAGAAAAGAGGAGTTGCTCGCTGATTCAAAGTCGAAGGAGATAGAGCTTCAAAAGACAGTTAAAAATTTGGAAGAGTCGACTTCTGAGCTGAGCAAGACTTTAGAAGAGATGATGGGAGGGGAGCAAATAGAGGCACAACCTGTTCTTGCTAAGCGCCCTGATCCCATTAAGCTTTTTGATTTAAGAAAGCTTAGGGGTAAACTAAAGTGGCCAGTTGAAGGTAGAGTTGTCCAAAAGTTTGGGAAAAAGCAACATAGCGAGTTCTCAGAAACATTGTTGAAAAAGGGAATTGAGATCAAAGCTAAGACTCGTGCTGAAGTGGTCTCTATAGCGCCTGGGACTGTTGTTTTGAGTCAGGTATTGCCAGAATATGGCAAGGTCATAATCATTGATCATGGCAAGAGGTATTATAGTTTGTATGGTCGGATTTTTTCACCTCGAGTTTTCGTTGGCGATCGTGTTCGATCCGAACAGGTGGTGGCAATTCTTGGAGATGTTGATAAAAAAGGGCGAAATTTTTACTTTGAACTTCGGAGAAAAGGCAAGGCGGTAAACCCCGAGCTCTACCTATCTCCCTCCAGCTGAGAGTATCAATAAGCCCCCTATTTCCCATCAATCTTATCGACAATATTTTTGGCTCTTCTTTTGTCGGGTGAGAAGAGCTCGCCGCCTCCTCAAAATGTAGTCACTCTTGGAACTTGGCAGTTAACGGTAAAAAGGGCTTGTTCTTCACCGAATTTTGCTCCTAAACATTTTTGCTCTTTAGCTTCCTAGTTTTGATTTTTTTTAACTTCACTTATATGTTTGCCTAGTCCTATATCATTGAAAATACTAGGATAGGACTTTGTAACCGTTCAGGCGGCCCTAATTTTCGTTTCTAGAAAGGCCTCCTTGGTGTGACGTATATATACGACTCACTGGCCATTGAGAGCCCCGATAAGAACCACCTGAGGGATTACATGATTTGGCGAGAGCTTTTAATTTAGGCATATCATGAAGAAATCTATTACTTTGACCCAGCGTACATTTTACCTCCTGATTGGGGGGACAATCCTTTCCATGGTGCTTGCTTTTAATTTTGTCCGTCAAGTCTCGGCTAAGGATAACTTTGAAGATGGTTATGCCGCTTTGAAGAATTTCACTGACGTAATAGCTCTGGTTAGAAAGAATTATGTCGAAGAGGTCGAATTTAATAAGCTCGTAGTTGGGGCTATAAATGGAATGTTGCAAACCCTTGACCCTCACAGTGGTTATCTTAAACCTGATATGTACAATGATCTTCAGGTAGAGACTAAAGGTAAATTTGGTGGTTTAGGTATAGAGATAACGGTTAAGGATAATTTACTAACAGTGGTCTCTCCCATAGAAGATTCTCCAGCGGCAAAAGCTGGTGTTAGGTCGGGTGATAAAATCATTAAAATTGAGGAAGAATTTACTAAAGATTTATCCTTGGTTGATGCTGTTAAGAAAATGCGCGGACCCAGAGGGTCTTCCATTACAATTTCAGTGCATCGGGATGGCACTGCGGGATTGTTGCCGATTAAAATTGTTCGGGATGTTATCAAGGTTAAGAGTGTAAGATATAGATTGCTCGAGAATGGTTTTGTTTATGTAAGGATTGCGCAATTTCAAGAAAGATCTGCGGCAGAGGTTCTTAAGGGCCTCGATAAAATGCAAGGTAAGCTTGAAGACAAGAAGATTGCAGGA
>CALKYB010000204.1 GCA_938003565.1 uncultured bacterium | reverse complement strand
TAATTAATAACTGCTTTGTTGAGTTATTTGGTGCGCAAAGGGTAAAAATTCTCATGAATATTGTTTTAGCCTTTTGCCAATTCCTAGATATGTGTCTATTCTGCGTCACTTCCCGTAGGGTATTTACTTTATGGGGAGTTGAGAGATTGGATTGGAAGTTATTTTATGAGGGGCTCCTCTGCGACTTTTCTTTCTCTGACTAATATATTCGAACTCTCTGGTGTTTTACAATGGCAGTCGCTGCAAGCGAAATGGATAAACTCAGTAGTTTATCTAAGCAAGATAATTTTCCGCAATTGAACTTCAACGATTTTTTAAATCAGTATAAGTCCGTCTTAGATGACCTGTTCAATAATAGATTGGATCCGTCCGAACTCAATGATCAGTGGACAATGCCTGAGGGCTTTCTAGACACAGTTCTAGGAACTAACCCTTTGTCAGTATATGTCGAAGCACAATATGGAGGGTTTGGGGCGAATATCCAGGATGGACTTTCTTTGCTAGAAGCAAGCTCCTACCATTCTCTTCCCTTATCTTTAATGATTGGCATCAATGGAGCTCTCTTCCTCCAACCCGTAGGGGCGTACGCGGCTGAAGATGCGAAGAAAGAAATCTTTACGGATTTTCTTTCCAATCAGCGAATGGGCGGTATGATGATCACAGAACCTAACCATGGATCTGATGCCCTAAAAATGAAGACCTGTTTTGAAAAGTCGAATGGTTCCTACCGAGTTCAAGGTTTGAAACATTGGGGCGGACTTACTGGTAAAGCTGACTATTGGTTGGTAGCTGCCCGTGAGAAGAAAAATCAGGACCGATTAGGCAAGGACATTGGTTTTTTTGTTCATCCCACACGTAACAACGGTATCGAAGTCTTAGAATACTATAAAAACCTAGGTTTGCGTTTCATTCCTTATGGCAAGAATCAAATTGACTTTGTGGCCCCTGATAACTATCGGCTTTTGCCGCGCTCCAGTGGCCTAAAGATGCTTACCGATATTCTTCATCGAAGCCGTCTCCAGTTTCCAGGAATGGGCATGGGCTTTTTAAAGCGGCTCATGGAAAGTGGGATGGAGCATTGTGAGGAGAGGGAAGTTGGAGGAAAAAACCTTAACCACTATGAACAGGTAAAAAGAAGACTATTCTGCCTCCAGTCCAACTTTACTGTGTGTTCAGCAATGTGCGCCTACACCACGGATAACGCTGGGATTGATCAAGATCTTTCTGATAGCTCCATTCAGGCTAACTCGGTTAAAGCTCTTGTTACAGACTACATGCAAGAAGGTGCCCAGTCCTTAATGCAGCTTTTTGGTGCAAAAGGTTATACGATTAGTAGTCTAGCTGGACGCTCCCTTGTTGACAGTCGCCCTTTTCAGATTTTCGAAGGCTCAAACGATATTCTTTATCAGCAAATTACAGAAGCTGTGTTAAAAGCAATGAAGAAGATGAAGACCTCAAATATTTACGAGTTTCTTTGCGAGTTCGAGTTAACCAAAAAAGCCTCAGAATATTTCAAAGAACAGTTGTCCTTTGAAGTGAGCCCCAACTTGGCCCAGGATAAACTGGTAGAATTAGGTCGTATATTGGCAAGAGTTGTGTCACTTGAATTTACAATTAACCTAGGTGCCTCAGGCTTTAATAAAGGCTTGGTCAGTGGAGCTATTGAAAACCTATCTGCAGAAGTTTCTAGTTTGCTAACGAGCTACAAATCAAATCTTTCTAATAAGATATTTGAAGATTTGTCTGCTACTAGATGGCAGTCCTGTGTTCCTTCGGCAGTAGCTTAGCTCCCTCCATATTCTGACCCTAACTCCCTCGATAGCATCCGAGGCGTACATAAATCGAGAGAGAGAGCTAGGCCCTACGACAGGTATTACCGTCCTTAAGTATGTATGTGAGGCGCAGCTTCACAAGAGGATCTATTTGAACCTTAGAAATCAGCTTGATTTTGAATTTTCTAGCCAAGTCCTGAGGACTTGTAGCAAATTGGAGGCGCATTATATCTGTCTAATGGCACTATACCCATGAATTTTAGCAAAAAAAACCCCAGAATACTCCGGGGTCTTTTTTTTCTGACTATTAAAGTCTTGAGCTACGCGGCTACCCCATGCTGCTGAGGCGCAATTCCACCAGAAACAGAAGCGGGGATATCAACTCTGTTAAGTTCACCAATCTTAGCTTCGGCATTCTCGACAACCTCTACTGCTGGCTTTGCAGCTTTTTTAGAGTTGCGAATATGCGCTTCGTATTGAAGTTGAATAGCTTTTCTCATTTCTTCCATGTGAAAGTCCAAGGCTTCACATATATACGCAAAACCAAAGGATTCTCCTGGGTCATCTAAACCAAAGAGCCATTGCCTTGCAGACTCCTGAAGCTCACCGTCTCCCGAAATATAATCAGTAATAGCTCTCTGCATTACTGCAGCAAGTAAGCGACGTTCAGGATTAAAAGTACTACCACCCTGAGATACTTCTCCATTAGACCACAGCTTCATATACTAGCCTCACATTAAATAAGTAACGTTAAAATACCTCGGTTCTTCGGCAACTTAAGAGCCTTAACAACTGCTAAAGCCAAAGCGCTCGGAACCATACTCCAGCGAATAAAGTAAAGTCAACAAAAATATGACTTGAAAACCGAATATTCTAGAAAATAGGCATTGAACGAAAGAATTCCAAGGGACCAACCTGTAATTACCTTCTCTGCGTGTCGTCTTCGAACAAAAACTCTGGCGATAAAATATCGCACTTCCGTATGTATTTACGATTAGACCAGCACTTTATTCATTTATCCGGACAAATTAATCGAACTTTACGGAAAAACCGGTAGACCAGCGGAATCCTACAGGGTCAAAATGACTTATTCTAGACCTAGCGAAAATTATCTACAGCTAACCATCACTTCAATTATGAAACCTATGGCTAAATCGTGACATTTACCTAGCACCATGAATATTCTTCCTAGTGTTCGCAGGGAGTTACGCAATAAAAATCAGTAACCTAAAAATCTAGAAAAGCTTGTTACAGCAAATATCACGAAATCGGCTTATGTAGTGGTTGCGTAACGATGGAGCCACGATATCTTGTGGTTAGCAACTAGGCTAAGCCATTGAAATATCTATTGAATTTACGAATTTACCATGCTAGAGTGGGTGAGATTGGTGCAAAGTGGGATAAAATGGTTTGACAGAAGGCGAAAAAAATACTGCGACATCTCTACCTTCCTTGGAGTCTTTGGTGGGAGAAAGTGAAGCGCTAGCAGCCAAGGGCCGATTCCGTGGCTGCCATGAGCACTCCATAGATTCTAAAGGGCGAGTTAGTATACCTAGTTCCTTCAGGTCCGTTCTTCAAAGTAGTGGAGTATTAGAACTAGTTGTAACAAATTATATTTGTGACGGGGCTAGGTGTCTGGAGGCTTATCCACTTCCCGTTTGGGAGAGTTTGGAACTAAAAATTTCTAAGTTAAGTAGTTTTGACCCTCGACTAAAAAGTTTAGAAAATTACTACTTCTCCCGTGCCGCTAGCTGCCCCGTTGATAAGGCAGGGCGAATTCTAATCCCTGCAAATCTTCGCAATTATTCAGGGCTTCAATCTCAAATTAGCTTTACGGCTGGCATTAGCGGTTTTCGAATTTGGGATACTAGGGTTTGGGAACATGTATTTAGGGAAGCCGAAACTCGCTTGCTAGAAAATCCCGACCTGTTCTCGGGTTTAGATTTAACCTCAGATCGCCACAGGTAGAGTTAGGATTTAGGTGTAAGTAAAAGAATAGTGATAATGAAAAACAATCTTGCTGAAATTAAAACACTTCATACGCCCGTTCTTCTAGAAGAAGTGATGGACTGTTTCGATCATTTAGGGAGCATCGAATCACCACTCTTTCTAGATTGCACCCTAGGCGGTGGTGGGCATGCAGAAGCTCTTTTAAAAAGATTCCCTAATCTTTTCTTGGTGGGGCTGGATCAAGATAGTGCAGCACTTGAGCGAACCAAGGTTAGGCTTTCTCCATTCCAAGATCGAGTAATCTTGGTTCGTTGCAACTTCCGAAATGCACCTGATTTTATCCAAGAGGTTTTAATGGAGAAAATTGGAGCCGAAAGAAATAATGTTTCCATATTTAGTGGGATACTGGCGGACCTTGGCTTTTCAAGCGACCAACTTGCCGATCCTGAGCGTGGCTTTTCTTTTCTCGAAGACTCACCACTGGATATGCGTATGGATCAGACTCTAGCTAAATCTGGAGCGGACATCCTAAACAATTCAAGCAAGGGTGAGTTAAAGAAAATTTTCCAAATTGGAGGGCTTGGGAGACTATCAGGGGTCCTAGCCGACAAAGTTGTAAGTAGCAGGCCAATCAATCGCACCTCTGAGTTTGCTAAAATCTGTGAATCTATTTCAGAACTTTCTCAAAAAAGTGGCCGAAGCGCAGCGACAATTCCCTTTCAGTCATTAAGAATAGCCGTAAACCAAGAACTCGAGGCCCTCGAGGAGTTTATGCAATTTTCACATCAGTTGCTTGCTCCAAATGGAAAACTTGCAATGATTTCTTTCCATTCAAGTGAGGACAAGATTGTCACAAAAGAAATGCGTTCATGGGAAAGAGGGGAGCAAATTCCCAGGAGACTACCTAGAAGTGGGGCCAGCTCTGGCTTCGGCAAACTTCTGACACCAAAGGCCTTGGAACCTCAAGAAAGTGAAATACATGAGAATCCAAGATCTAGAAGTTCTCGCCTTAGAGTCTTTCAAAGGAATGAAGGTAAAATTTAAGGGATAGTAAGCTACAATGAAAAAAAATAATCTTCTAAACATACTTTGCGGTTTAACGCTTTTTGGAACCCTCTTCCTTCAATTAGCTGTAAGAGTGGAAGTAACAAGGAAGTCATACCTAGTAGAGAATGTGAGACAAATTGCACTTGAAAATGATGAGAAACTTCGATCATTAAAGTTAAACTATGCTTGGCTTTCCACCCCTGACTCAATCCAGGAACATGCTAAGAATGCCTTAGGGTTAAGTCCTCGGAAAACAGCCTTGATGAATGTATGGTGATACAAGAATTTTAGTGCTACCTCTTTAATCTGCCCAAGGTTGAGCAAGTAAGACGTAAGGAAGGCCTCGAACCAATTGAGTCGTTATCAAAATACCAACACATCTGCACCGAGTCATTTTCCAAGCCGGTCGACTCGAATATTTTTACTCCAACTATCCATTGTTTTTGGCTTTTCTTTTCTTAGTTACCATCTCTATAAACTACAAATTAACTCCAGCGATCATTATGATATTCTTGCCCTAAAGCAACATTCCACGAAAAGAAAAATTGGCGGAGTTAGAGGTAGTATTTCAGATCGAAACGGTCGCCCCTTAGCTGTTTCCATTCGTACTATCGGGATTGGAGTGCATCCGAATAAACTCGATCCCAGTGAGGCTCTGCTTGAGAATTTGGATAAAAGCGAAGACCGAGATGAATTGTTGAAATCCTTTAGGGCTTCCAATCATAAAAAGTTTTTTTGGTTGGCAAAGAATGTTCATCCTGATTCTAACCTAATTGATAGCTTAGCTGGCTTAAAAGGAATTTCTCTTCACTCTAACTTTAAGAGGGTTTATCCCCAAGGGACCCTTGCAGCTAGCATCGTAGGAAGAGTAGGCAGAGACGGAGCTGGTCTTGCTGGAATAGAGAGTCATTTCGAAAGTAGACTGACCGGGCAAACTAAATCTATTGCTGTCAATAGAGACGCTCGAGGGAGGCTTGGTGCGCAGCTCGATACTCAACTTGAATCTGATCAATCCCTGAGAGGCGAAGGAAGCGACATTCAGCTATCTATTGATATCATGATTGATAGAATTATGGATGAAGAACTTTCGTTCACCAGTAAGGAAGCTGATGCTAAACAAGCCTTTGGTTTGATGATGGATGCTGACACTGGAGAAGTTCTGGCCATGACCCAAACAAAAGGGTTTAATCCTAATAGCGATAAAAGTATTGGACCCGCCCAAATGAGAAATTCTATTCTTCAAGATAGTTTCGAGCCGGGCTCAACAATCAAGCCTCTAGTACTTGGTCTACTATTTGAAAATGGTTTGGTATCTTCCGGTGAAACAGTTGATTGTAACAATGGCACTATAAGAATTGGCGGTCACACAATTACAGATGTGCACAAAGAAAGCAGATTAACCCTCGCAGAAATTATTTTACACTCCTCAAATGTAGGAATGAGTATTCTCTCAGAACGCCTTGGAGCTCAAGCTATGCACCAAGGCTTGAAGTCGCTTGGATTCGGAAGCAAGACTGGTTTAGAATGCTCTGGAGAGGCTAAGGGAATTCTTCGGGATTGGAAAAAGTGGAAATCAGTAGACTTGGCATCGGCATCCTTCGGACACGGATATGCGGTATCAATGCTACAAATGGCTCGAGCCTACGCAGCCATTGCCAATGGTGGACATATTCCCAAACCGACCTTAATTGCTTCTCACCAAAAATATCCGATCCAGGAGAAAAAAGTGTTTTCTCCCTTTACTGTAGTCTTTTTAAAGGAAATATTGCGGGAGG
>CALKYB010000203.1 GCA_938003565.1 uncultured bacterium | reverse complement strand
GAGGCTTCAGCTTAGACGGAAAATCTCTACTTCGTCCCTCATTTGCTCCCTACAACGATCAAAAAGAAATTGGAGAATTAATTCAATCAATCTCCTCGTTTAGATAAAACAAAAATTATGAGTAGAAAGGAGTGATTCTTTAAACGCCTCAGTCAAAAAAGAACTGAGGCACCCAAAAACCTATTGATAATTTGACAGCATTTGAGCGAAACTACTTTTGTCGCGTAATCGAAGTTGAGATAAAATTCCCTGCAGCCTCAGACGCTGCACGACGGTTCTCAAAGCTTTAACTTCATTAGACATTGCCGGATTAACACCATCTTCAGAAGCAGCAAATTGACCGGATTCATCAAGAAATAAAATCGCTCTCGAAAGATTAATGTCTCCCTCGACCTTGATCTCCCGACAACCTTCATCTTCCTCGATGGTAATTGAAAGTTTTTTAGCCATTGGTAGTTCCTGTTAAGTGAATGGGAGGTAAGAAACAGCACCTCCCTAATAGAGAAATTAAGGAGATGCTGTTAAAAAACCTGTTAGAATCACACAAATCTACCCAAGGCTGATTGTATAGCATCCTCTGGGACAAAGATAGAGAACCTGGATGTAGAGCCAAGGGCAATTTCTAACCAGTTTTGAGCGGTTTTCGCAGCCGCAAAAATACTACCAATCAAATTTGTCTCTTCGTCAAAAATTCCCCTCCACTAGGCTATGACTAGCGAAAAACTTGTTACAAATTGCCCTTGGCGAGCAAACAAAAAAAAAGCCCGGCAACAAAGGCCAGGCTTCAAAAAACTAGAATAGATTCTAAATCGAACTCTACCCCTTAATCTTAGCAATCAAATTAACAACATCCTCATTAATCTCAGGAAAATCCTTCCTTCTTTGATCAATTACCCGATTCGCATGAATAACAGTGGAATGATCACGACCACCAAAAAGAGCTCCTATTTCGGGGTAAGAGCAACCAGTTAAATCTCGACAAATATGCATCGCTACATGTCTAGCAAAAGCAATGTTTTGAGTTCGTCTTTTTCCGAGCAACTCACTAATACTAACATTATACTTTTCAGATACTATCTTTTGAATCAACTCAGGAGTAATGTCTCGAGTCATCTTCAAAGCGCAACTTTTAAGAACTTCCTCGGCCAGTGCCATAGTAATAGGCATGTCCTGCAGAGAACTTAATGCCTGAGCTCTGTTTAAGGCCCCTTCCAGTTCCCGAACATTCGTGTCAATTCGCTCAGCAAATAGTTTAACAACGTCTTCTGAAAGAGAAATTCCCGAAGCTTCGGCTTTCTTCATGATAATCGCCGCTCGAGTCTCGAAATCAGGCGCCTGAAGATCCGCAGAAAGTCCCGAAGAAAATCTAGTGCGAAGTCTTTCCTCAAGTCCTGTCAACTCTTGAGGAAGCTTGTCAGAGGTAATGACAATTTGCTTATTCTTTTGATGAAGTTCATTAAAAGTGTGAAAAAACTCTTCTTGGGTTCTTTCTTTTCCTGACAAGAATTGGATATCGTCGATAATCAACAAGTCCAAACTCCTAAAGCGGCTTTTAAACTTGTCCATACTTTTTGTGCGAATCGATGAAATTAATTCGTTCACAAAAAACTCAGAAGAAACAAAAAGAACTTTCTTTCCTCGTCGCTTGGCAGCATTACCAATCGCGTTGACTAAATGTGTTTTGCCCAGACCAACTCCGCCATAAATAAATAGAGGGTTATAGTGAGCCCCCAAATTCTCAGCAACACGCAAACTAACAGCATGGGAGAACTGATTACATCCACCAACTACGTAATTTGAAAAGTTATAGTTAGGATTTAAGTTTGTTTGGTCTGAGGACCTAGAAAGAAGAGACTTCGAGCCAATAGCGCGCCGATTTCTAGTAGTCGCTGGGGCTCTGCCAAGAGAACTCTCAACAACAATTTTCTTCGCTGGTGCTTTAGGAGTCTCTGAAACAATCCCCTTACTCACGATACCTTCTCCAACTTTGAAGCTTACCGATAGGACCTTCTCACCTGTTACAGTTGAAATAGTATTCGTAATGATATCGCCGTAATGATTCTTTACGTGTTCGCAACAAAATTTATTTGGTGCCAAAACTTCTAAAGAACCACCATCTTTTAAATTTGCGACTGAAAGAGGTTGAATCCAAGCAGCAAATATTTGAGGGTCTAGTTTTTCTTTAAGGGCAGAAACGCTTTTAGTCCAAATCGCGCCAGCTTCAGCAGGCTCTCTTCCTACTTCTTCTAGATTCTTGTTTTCTGATTTGGTGTGAGTGTGACCGAATGATAAAAGCAAATTCCAATCTCCGAAAAATTTTAGATTCGTATTTTTTGCAGAAAAAACTTCTACAAACGCTAAATTTTTGACCGTTAACTATAAACGTAAAAAATATACCTTACCGCAAAACTAGCACTCACTAATCCAAAAACAGCAAAGGAAATCTAGCGCCACCCGTCACAAAACAAATTCAAAACCCGATGGGAAAAAACAACAGAAAGAACGACCACCCACAAATCGCAAACTTTGAGAACAATTGCAAATTTTGATGGGTCTTTTTTTTGTTTTTAAAAATAAATTTTAAAACAAAAAAGACTTTTAGAAAAACTCCTGAGTCCTACTTCTACAATTCAAAAATAGTCGGGATTTGAAAATTTATAATTAAACTTTAATTTTGATTTCTATGTTTAAGCTGCGGGCTTCTCTCGCTCAGAGAAGATCTAAAGCAAGGTCAGTGAATCACGTAAAAAGACTACGCCTTAAAGAAAATAAAAGATAAATGTGTATACAATTTTTGAAGCGACTACTTTGAAAACACTTCTCAAAAGAAAACAATAAAAATCTTCTCTAATGAGTATAGCTATTACAGACCCACTTGTTCAAAGTTAGTGAGATGTAACTAGCAATAGAAAATGAGAAAGAGAATAGCTAAGCAAAGAAAAAATAAAAAAAGTTATTCCCGCAACTTTCAAGAATAAATATCAGCGCTTCAGTTGCTTCCTAACTTTAAGTGCTTAAAACTTAGAACCGCTTTTAGTATTTTTAGAACCCAACTTCAGTTTTTAGAAACAAATAAGTTCAGTCCCCTACAAACCTATAAAAAAATGGTTCTTGATAGGGACATAGCAACCGGCAATCCCCGAAACGTTTCAATCCTCCATAAGATTACATCGTCATGTATACAATCTTAGAAAGAAGGACTTCTTCGGGACCGGTTACTTTACTCTAGCTATCTGCTAAACTAGCAAAGTTTGTTAATTCAATATTCAGATAAACTATCGTGAAAAGAGAAAGCAGTAGTATCCAAGAACTTAAGTTAAACAAAAAATTGTTGCTTAAGAGCTTCATTCTTTCCTCTTTTCTAGTTCTTCTCTTGTATACAATCTTTCTGCCCTTTGGCTCATTATTCTTCAATCCAACCTATACCGTTCTGGGTGTTTTCTGCGCCTTGGGAAATGTCTTCTTTTGGGGCTATATCTCAGAGCAACTACTACTTCAGAGGGGTTGGAGTTTTTCTGTAGCTATAGCTTTATTTATAAAACTTAACTTCGCTCTTGGTTTAATATTGTTTTTAAGCCAATCTCTAAAACCTGACATAATTACTACCCTATCTAGCTTCGGGGCAGTCTACGCCCTTGCGGTGCTATTTCTAGCCATAGGCCATAGAAAACTCCAAGCTAACAACCAATAAATTAGTCCTAAAACTCATTATTAGTTTATGTCTAAAAACTATGCTCATTTTAGCAGCAGCCCACTTGCTTTAGAATTAAAATTTCGCCATATAGAGGGCCTATTTGTGGGGGTGCTTTTTAGAAAAATTGCACTTTATTTAATCCGCCAATCTTACTGTGGTTGGCCTCGATTTTAGGGCGACATGGCCGAAGGTATTAACTTTGTTTCAGCTGTAACCGGTTCCGAATGGGAGCCTATTGCCTCAGCTGGCATTGCGGCTCTTATCGTAACTGGTTTGTTCAGACTGGGCCTCAGCAGCCTCAATAAAGCAGAAAAACCATTGGTCCCTGACGAAGGCTTCTCACTACGAAATATTTGTGAAATGATTTGTGAAATGTTCACCAGCCTAGGTGACAGTTCAATGGGCAAGCACAATCGCAAATATCTTCCCTTTGCTATTACAATTTTTGTTTATATTCTTGTAATGAACTTAATGGGACTTGTCCCTGGCATGTCTGGCTCCACCGACGGAATTCCTGGTGGACTGATGTTTAACATGGGTGTAGCCATCATTGTTTTTCTTGCCTATAACGCTATGGGAATAAAAGAAGTTGGTTTGGTTAACTACCTAAAACACTTCGCTGGGCCACTTCCCCTTTTAGCACCCTTGCTAATTCCTATAGAGCTCATAAGTCACCTATTTCGACCAATTACCTTGAGTTTACGCCTTAGCGCTAATATGCTGGCTGACCATGCTGTATTGTCGAGTTTTACAAACGTTCTCAAGGTTGTTCTTCCAGTTGCCTTTTATGGGCTGGGAGCATTTGTTTGTTTTATCCAGGCCTTCGTTTTTTCCCTTTTAACGATGGTATACATAGGCTTGGCAACTGCGCACGAAGAGCACTAGAGAATTAATTGTCTATTTTAATCAGTTTTATTAGTTATTTTTATTACTTATTTTTATTATTTATTTTGGAGGTAACATGCGTTCCGTTAAAACCTTAGCTTATTCTTTAATTCCTATTATTTCTTTCGCATCTAGTGCTTATGCCGAAGGTGCAGCGGATGCTGAAATCGCTTTAGCCTCTGTTTCTGGTGGATGGCTCTCTAAGCACACTGCAATCGCTCTTGCTGTTGGAATTGCTGCCGTTGCTGGTACTATCAGCCAAGGTAAAGTAGCTTCTACTGCGCTTGATAGTATTGGAAGAAATCCAGGTGCTTCAGGCCAGATGTTCTTACCATTCATCCTAGGCCTAGTTTTCATCGAATCTCTAGTCCTTTTTACTTGGGTTATGACACAAATTTTCTAGAAAACTCGTCATACAGGTAAAAAAAAGCCCGCCTTAACTAGGCGGGCTTTTTTATTGGTAGACTAAATTATCTATTCTTCAAATTCCGCCAAAAACCTCTCGGTTTCCAATGCCGCCATACACCCTGTTCCAGCAGCTGTGATAGCCTGCCTAAAAACATGGTCCTGAACATCACCACAAGCAAAAACTCCTTCGATGTTTGTCTTAGTACTGTCTGGCTGTGTAATGAGATATCCGTCATCATCCATATCAAGTAGGCCTTCAAAAAGCTTGGTGTTAGGGGTATGACCAATCGCATAAAAAACAGCCGCACAACTTATTTCTTCTCTCTCGCCCGTCTTAGAATCCTCCAATACACCACCTGTCAATCCAGACTTCTTATCGCCAAGCAAATCTACTAAATTCTTATTCCAAAGTATTTCAATTTTAGGGTGGTTTTTTACGCGGTCAGCCATAATTTTGGACGCCCGTAATTCATCTCTTCTATGAACTAGCGTAACTTTTTTTCCAAACTTAGTTAAATGAACTGCCTCTTCACAGGCAGAGTCTCCACCACCAATTACAACTATCTCTTCATCTTGAAAAAAAGCTCCATCACAGGTGGCGCAAGTAGACAGGCCAAATCCCATCAACTCTTTGTCCTTTTCAAGGCCTAGGGTTCTCGCTGTCGCCCCAGTAGAAATTATTAGACTATTAGTCTTAACAACCTTGTCATCAAAAGATATTTTAAAAGGCCTAGTGGATAAATCTACTGAAGTCGCAAGGCCAGTTAAAACCTCCGTGCCAAACCTCTCAGCTTGAGCTTGCATTTCCTTCATTAAGTCGGGTCCAAGAATACCCCCCGAAAAACCAGGATAGTTTTCTACATCAGTAGTAATCATAAGTTGACCACCTGGTTGAGGCCCTTTAGCGACCAAGGGAGATAAATTAGCCCTTGCTGTATACAAGGCTGCAGTGAGACCGGCGGGCCCACTGCCTAAAATTATAATATTGCGGACATCTGAGGACATTTTTTACCTGTATTATAAATTAAATAATTACATTCTACTTGCTAGTGAGTAATTACTTATAACAAAAGTGGCAGAAAGTTAACCACCAATAAACTTGGTTATTTCTGGTCACCCTTGAAGGTGGAAGCTATAGTGATGATAAATAGCATCTTAAATTTCAATCCTACCTCAAATGAAAATAAAAAGACTACTAGTTGCAAACAGAGGCGAAATAGCGATTAGAATTATTCGTGCCGCAAGGCAATTGGGTATTGAATCTGTCCTAGCTTGCTCAGAAGTTGATTCAGGCACAATTCCATCTAGAATTGCAGACAAAACTATTTGTATTGGGAAGTCTCGAGCTCAAGAGAGCTACCTTGATATAAAAAAATTAGTTAATGCCGCTATTCAAACAAACTGCGAGGCGGTTCATCCTGGTTATGGGTTTCTTTCAGAGAACCCAGAATTTGCCAGAGAAGTTTCTAAGGCTGGTCTAATTTACGTTGGGCCTTCGTGGGAAGCGATAGAAAAAATGGGAGACAAGGAGTTTGCCAGAAATACTGTTTCTCAAATGGGAGTGCCGATTCTCCCGGGAATTCCCACAGAAGCTGGTTTAGATAAAATAAAATCTCTTGGTTTTCCTCTACTAGTAAAAGCTGTTAGCGGAGGTAGTGGACGCGGAATGAGACGTGTAGAGTCAGAAGATCAGCTTGAAATAGCTATTGAGGAAGCTGCTAGAGAAGCGAAGGCTGCTTTTTCCGATGATAGATTAATAGTTGAAAAATATCTTAATTCGCCTAGACATATAGAAGTACAAATTTTTGGGGATAGTCAAGGAAACATTATTCACTTAGGTGAGAGAGAGTGTTCAATTCAAAGACGTCATCAAAAATTAGTTGAAGAAGCACCCGCTATAAATCTTCATAAAAATGTAAAAGACAATTTATATAAATACGCGATTTTAGCCGCTAAGTCAGTCAACTATCAAAGTGCTGGAACAGTAGAATTTTTAGTTGAATCGGGTAAAAAACCTGATTCACCTATTTGGTTTCTTGAAATGAACACCAGGATTCAAGTTGAGCATCCAGTAACAGAAGAAGTTTGGAACAAGGATTTATTATGTCTTCAACTTGAGATTGCTTCTGGTAAAAAAATCCCCTTCACTCAATCTGATTTATCTGAAAGTGGTCATGCAATTGAACTTAGGGTTTACGCTGAAGATATAGAAAATAACTTTTCAGCTAAAACTGGAAAAGTCACTTACTACTCTAGGGTTTCAGGTGCTGGCGTTAGAGAAGATGGTTGGATAGAAACCGGAACAGAAGTTTCTGCTTTTTATGACTCTCTATTAAGTAAGATAATTGTTAAAGGATCTGATAGAAATCAAGCAATACGTAGGATTAAGTCACTATTATCTGAAACTGTTTTAGAAGGAATACCTACGACTCTTGGGTTTTATAGATGGTTAATAAATCAAGAAGATTTCCTGAAAGGAAACGTAAATATTCACTGGTTGGAAAACAATTACAAAGGTGAAAATCCTTCTGGACCTGGTTACGGTCCTCTAGTAATCGAGTAAAATTAAACTATATTAATTTAAAACACTTCAATTGTTTTTCATCACAAGCGTATCTTGGGAAGAAAATTGTTAAGCTTCGGTTTATTAAATTTAAAATCTGCCTAAACACACACCTGTGGAAAAGATGTTAATTATTTAATTTAGGGTTTTAAAAGTCCTTAATAAACCCCTTAAATAACTTTGTTTTATCTACTTAAAGTTAGGTTTTGATGAAAATAGACTGTGGATAACCTGTTTGTTCGCTGGTCATAGTTTGCTAACAGTTGGGATGATTTAGTGTATAAAGTGTTAATTAATATATGTACCAACATATTGTTATTAATAATCATAAGTTTTCTATAAGCTATCAACTATCTAATTTAGCGAAATATTCTTTGAATATAGATAATTGCAATCTTCTTCATCTTTTCCACAAGACCTACTACTTCGACTATTTTTTTAAATATATAATAATAAATAATAATAGTTCTGAGATCGAAGAACTTTACTGACTAAATATAAATAAATGGGGCATTAAATAAATAATTAATTTTATTTAATAAGATATTTTTGAATTATTTATTATTTTCACTTTAGGTGAACTTCATTTGAAATTGAGTTAAGCTCCTCTTGATTTGGGATTGCCTTCAGGAGTACTCAGAGATGAATTTTACAGTTTCAAAAGATAATTTTTCTAACTTGCTATATCTCGCAAGTACCATAGTTGAAAGAAGAAATACGATGCCCATCCTAGCCAATGTTAATATACAGGCTAAAGGAAAAAGTGTTTCTGTTTCAGCAACTGATTTAGAAATTAGTTTACTTGGTAGTGCACCAGCTAAAGTTGATAAGCCTGGTAGTTTGACGGTTGGAGCGAAAGTTTTTTATGACATTGTAAGAGAACTTCCTGAGCAAGATATTTCTATCAAGGAAGGAGCATCTGGAAGACTTGAAATAAAATCAGGTAATTCTCTTTTTAAAATAAATGGCACATCCTCAGATGAGTTTCCAAGCCTTGTAGGATGTAGTCTCAAGGATGCAGTTTCTGTAGAAGCTTCAAAGCTTTATGAAATGTTTGATAAAACTTCCTTTGCCGTTTCAACTGATGAGACTCGCTACAATATTAACGGGGTTAATATTGAGATGGTTGATGGTCAGGGAGAAAAATCATCAAAGAAATCTAAAAGTAATACTATAAGATTTGTTTCTACAGATGGCCATCGTCTGGCTATGATAGACCGACCTGCTGAGGGCATTAAGGTAGACTCTAGTGTTATAGTTCCTAGAAAAGGAATTTCTGAGCTTAAGAAGGTTCTAGAGTCTAATGATGGTTCAGCTAAAATTAGTTTTAATGAAGGCTTCTTTACGGTTCAGAGTGGCTCAGTCACCGTCGGTGTTAGATTAGTTGATGGTCAGTTCCCAGATTATAATCAAGTTATTCCCAAGGAAGTCAAAACAACAATTAATGTATCAAAGAATGATTTTTTGGCGTCCATTAAAAGAGTTTCTTTAGTGACTGCTGATAAATCAAGAACTGTAAGATTTGGTATTTCTGGGAATACCATGACACTTACCTCTTCTAGTCCGGAATATGGGGAAGCTAAGGAGGTAGTTGAGGTTCAGAAGGATGGCGATGATATCGAAATTGGTTTTAGTGCTCGTTACGTTATTGATTTACTTGGAGCCATGTCATCTTCTGAGAACGTTACTATTAACTTAAATGGTGAACTAGGCCCAGGGATGTTTATGGGTGATGATGAAAAATACAAAGCTATTGTTATGCCAATGCGCTTTGATAAAGATTAGTCTATTTAAAATTTTAAATAGAAATCTAAGGAAGATATATTTTATATAGGTTTATTTCTTTGAATCTTTTAAGTCTAGAAATAGATAATTTCAGAAATATAAAATACCTTAGAATCCCCTTTCCCAATAAAGTAACTGTCTTAACTGGTAAAAACGGCCAGGGTAAAACATCCTTGCTTGAATCTATTTATATTCTTTCTCAAGCTAAATCATTTAGATCATCTAGGCCTTCAGAATTAGTTAATTGGGACTATTTAGAGGGGGATGCTGATTGTCGGGTTACTGGTAAAATATCTAATATTGATGGTGAGAGGGAAGTAAGCTACACCGTGAAATCTGGTAGAAAGAAGGTATTAGTTAACGGAGAGAGAGTTTTATCTTCTTCGGCTTTTTACGGGAACTTAAGGTGTGTTGAGTTTACACCTGATGATCTATTCTTAATTTCGGGCTCACCAGCATTGAGACGCAGGTTTTTTGATAGATTAATATCCCAGATAGATAGTAAATATTTTGATAACTTAATCGCTTATCATAGGGCTCTGAAGCATAGAAATAAAATGATAGTAGAAGGGGTTTCAAAGTATAAGGAATTACTTCCTTGGGACTCTATTCTAGCTGATAAAGGCACTGAATTAAGTATAAAGAGAAAGGAGGTATTAGAAGAATATAAAGAATTTTTCTCCCTAAATTATAATTATTTTACTGGATATAAATCAGTTTCTGGAAATATAGAAAACGCTAACATTTCATATAAAAGTAATTTTTTGTCTGAAGATTCTGAAATAATCTCTAAAAGTGATATTTTGGAACTATTTGAATCTAGGTTTACTAAAGATTTATCTCGCAGATCTACTTTTTATGGGATTCATAGAGATGAGTTTGAAATAACTCTAAACACTGGTTCTGGAAATAGAATGGCTAAGTTAGCTGCTTCTCAGGGACAAAAGCGTAGTTTGTCATTATCATTAAAATTTTCCGCTGTTAGTTTAATTGAAAAATTAACGAATGAATCAGCTATACTACTATTAGATGATGTTGAATCTGAACTAGATAGATATAGGCGACAAGCTCTTTATTGGAAAATTAGAGATATTAGTAGTCAGGTTATTATCACAGCAACAGAAATTTCTGACTCTGGATTTGAAGACTTATCTTCTCCTATGGTTTATCATATTGAATCTGGTAAAATTGAGTCACCATAGGTTGATTCATTAACCCTTAAATACTATACCGTCACGCCTGTTAATCACCCCGATTCTTTCTCATTTATATTTTGTAGAATTAACTCTAATCCTGATTATTTTTTTGTTTTACAAATGGATATTCAGGAGAAGAGGGAAACTTGGTTTTACTTTTCTTGAGTAAAAATAATAACCGAGGCAACTATGACTTCAATTACTGATAACCAAAACGCAGACCCTAAACCGGCTACTGTGTTTAGGAAATATCAAGAAGGTTTGTACAATAGTCGTGATGCTATGTACCAAACTATTATTTCATTCGCCCCAGGAATTATTGATATATCAGAGAGAGAGATTTTTGAAATTTCGGATTATTTAAATGATCCTCATTTATTATCAAGTTTGTCCGATGGGGTGGTTGATATACAAAGTGAAAATTTGGATTTATCTATTTCTAGTTTTGAAGAACTTAGAGAAAGAGGTAATAGAGTGGAGCTAAAGTGCTTATCTAAAATGGCCTCTGAATTCTCTATTTTTCTGAAAAATTGCGATGAAGAAAACAATTGTTTAGCAAGAATGTGGTTTTTTCACTTATTGAATGAAGTTGGTTCTAT
>CALKYB010000202.1 GCA_938003565.1 uncultured bacterium | reverse complement strand
TCAGATTGGAATTAAAGCCACTACCGGCGAGAAGATAGGCTTTGTTGGCCGCGGCGAAGGAGTGTCCGCATCCGCCACTCTACTTTTATATAAAAAATACTAGCGACTAGAGAGTTAGTGCAGGCTGAGAAAATATGAGCTAGTCCTCGCCTACCAAACAATCCCTTTGAGCGAAGAGGTCTAGTTTTCACTTTGAACTACATTGCGGCTTCCGCAGCCGTAAACTGAATGTCTGGGGAAACGTACTTTACCAGTAAAAGAAAACCTTCTTAAGGCGAGGACGAGTGAAGAATTTGTTACAATTCATATTTGGCGAGCGGATGTGATTTCTATGAAGTAGATTTATCCAATGGCTACCAGGATAGAGAAATCAAAAAGATAAACTCTCTCCCGGCTTCAGTGAAACTACATTCGTTTCACTATGAATTAGATACTTCTCAAAGTCTTTGGAATCTCCAGAAAGCAAATCAAAGGTTGCAAAGTGAATTGGGATAGTTATTTTAGGTTTAATTATTTGAGCGGCACGGGCTGCATCTAAGGGACCCATTGTAAATCGATCACCGATTGGAAGCAGAGCGACTTCTGGATCGAACTTTTCTGAGATTAAACTCATATCATTGAAGAGAGCGGTGTCTCCAGCATGGTATACAGTTCTTCCACTCTCAAGTTCGATAACTACCCCACATGGCTCGCCCGCATAATGGGTGGATCCATCCTTTTTGGTATAGGAGCTAGAGTGAACAGCCGTAGTTAAGTGAATTTTTATACCATCTCCATTCCTCATGGAAACTGTTCCACCTTTGCCCATCGGTTCTATTTGAGCCTCTGATAAACCATCCTCTCCAAGTAGGTTTGCTAATTCAAAAATGGCGTAGACTGGAGCCTTGGTTTTTTCTGCAAGTTCCAAAACAGAAGCGCAATGGTCTGAGTGTCCATGGGTTAAAATAATCGCATCTATTTCAGAGACATTTTTCAAATCATCGGGGCACGAGGGATTTTCGCTAAGCCAGGGATCAATAATTATTCTTTTTCCCTTTTCGCTAGTAACAAGTGTGGTGGAGTGCCCAAAGAAGTCAATCTTAGCCAAGCCGTCGGGGGTGTGACTCTTTTTCTTATTGCGACTTATATCTACTACTTCACCCATAGTTTTCCTCATTTCTTCTTTGAATTAGTTTAATGTGAGACGCAATCTTCAGTAGATCAATTTTAAGAAACTAAAGATGAGCTAAAGGTCTCAGAGCCCTCTATTCGAGAGTTCTTGAAGTCTACCTCACCCTTGTCAGAGATTTCAATCTGGCCGCTGGCTAACTTGTGGATAACTTTGGGTAGCAGGATATGTTCTTCTTTGAGAATTCGTGCTTCAAGATCTAATACACTATCGTTCTTGAGAACTGGGACAATCGATTGCCCAAGAATTGCGCCTGAATCCAACTCTTCATTTACTAAATGAGCAGTGCAGCCTGTAAAATGTACGCCAGCTTCTAAGGCTTGAGCTTGCGCATTAAGACCTTTAAAGGACGGTAGGATTGAGGGATGTATATTGACTATACGATGTTGAAAACTAGCTATGAAGGATCTGTCTAGAACTCGCATAAATCCTGCTAGAACTACAAGGTCGGGGGATACCGAAGCAACCTCTTTGGCGAGAGACTCTGAGAATTGTTTAGATGAAAGATTGCTCTTTTCAACGACTTGGCTGGGGATACTTAAACTACTTGCGATATTTAAAGCTTTAGATTTAGGACGATCGCTGAGAAGTAAGGAAATTTCCAAGTTCCATGAATTTTCTGCTATAGCACTAGCTAAGGCCTGAAAGTTCGACCCTCGACCGGATGCAAGAACTGCTATTTTAAAAGGATTATTTTTACTCATGATAAAACTAGCGTAAGTTACAGTATGAATATTCATTTGTCGAGCCCAACAAGACTTTCCTAGTAGAGAGCTATGATAGGGAACATTAATATATTGGTTGGACGCGTTATCGCCTGGCTTTCATTGTTACTGGTTTTGGTAACGGTTCTTGATGTTTCTCTTCGATATTTTTTTAGTGCTGGATCGGTCGCTGTTCAGGAGCTGGAGTGGCATATTTTTTCATTTTTGTTTCTTCTTACCGCCGGTTACACCCAGGCTAAAGACGCCCATGTGAGGGTTGATGTTTTTTACTCCAGATTCCCTAGAAAACTTAAAGCCGCTGTAGATTTTCTTGGAACTCTGGTTTTTCTAGTACCTTTTTGTATTTTAATTATTTGGACCTCTATTCCCTTTGTTGAATCGGCCTATATGCATGGAGAGGGTTCACCTGATCCAGGGGGATTACCATACAGATTTGTAGTTAGATCTGCTGTGCCGCTTGGCTTTTGCTTATTGCTTCTTCAAGCACTGGTTGACCTTGCTAGAAATGGAAATATTCTATTTCGGCGGGGCTCACATAGCCCTCCAAATAGTGATTCTTCGGGGATTGCTGATGTTTGAAGAAATGATCTCTATATATATGGTCTTAACTTTATTCGCGCTTTTGCTAGTGGGGTATCCAGTTGCATTTACGTTGGGAGGAGTTGCCCTTTTATTCGGATATATTGGTCTTGAGCCGAGCGAATTTAATTTATTGCCTCAGAGAATTCAGGGAATAATGCAGAACACGACTCTTCTAGCTGTGCCCCTTTTTATTTTTATGGGAGTAATGCTGGAGAGAAGTGGCTTGGCCGAAGATCTCCTGGAGTCAATGGCTCTTTTGTTTGGTCGTATTAAGGGTGGCCTTGCCTTCTCGGTTATAATAGCGGGTAGTCTTTTGGCTGCCTCTACCGGTATTGTTGGTGCCAGTGTTGTCACCATGGGGATGATTTCTTTACCGTTAATGTTGAGGAAAGGTTACAGTGCCGAGTTCTCCTCAGGTGTTATTTGTGCTTCCGGTACTTTGGGTCAGATAATACCGCCTAGTATTGTTCTGGTTTTACTTGGGGATATTATTTCTCAAGGCTCGGCTGCTGGTGAAGTATCAGTCGGAAAGCTCTTCGTAGCCGCAGTAGTGCCCGGCGCTATTTTGGTACTTTCATACCTTCTTTATTCCTTTTTCTATTGTAGAAGAAATCTTCCAGCTGTCTCGCCCGAGGGCTTAGATGTTTCGAGATCAGAGTTCTTATCGAGGATATTCAAGTCTCTTCTTCCCCCAGCTTTTTTGATGGTCTCCGTTTTAGGTTCTATTTTTGCGGGAGCAGCATCACCGACTGAGGCTGCTTCTGTCGGTGCTTTTGGCGCGTTGCTTATCTCCCTCGTAAAGGGGAAGTTGAGTCTGGAGATTTTACGAAATGTCGTTCGTAAAACTACTGAATTGACTAGCATGGTTTTTATGATTTTAGTTGGAGCTACTGCCTTTGGACTTGTGTTTAGGCTTTTGGATGGTGATTATGTAATTGTTGATACAGTTCAGAACTTAGATGTTAGTCCTGGGACCTTCTTACTTTTAGTAATGATTCTTCTATTTATTCTAGGATGTTTTTTAGACTTTATAGAAATCGTTTTTATTGTTGTTCCCATTTTACTACCGCTAATTAGCGAATTTGGATTTGATCCACTGTGGTTCGCCGTTTTAGTAGCAGTCAACCTACAGATGTCATTTCTGACCCCTCCCTTGGGTTTTGCTTTGTTTTACCTCAAAGGGGTAGCGCCTCCTGAAGTCTCAACTATGCAGATTTATAAGGGAATAATCCCTTTTGTCTTGATTCAAGCACTAGTTTTGGCATTGATTGTATACTTTCCTTCCCTGGTTACAGCTTTGCCGGCTTGGTGGGATGCCAATATGTTGAGGTAGTGTTGGTAGGAAAGTTTTTCAGGATTTAATTTTTTTCGAAGCTTCGGTCGATAGTTAAAAATCGTAGTTCATTGTTGTTAAATATGTTTTGAGAACGGTGATGTTTTTTAGTAGGCTAATTCTGCTAAAGAGTATTAATTTTTTCTGGAAGCTATCCCAGAATAGTTGGGCTTGAGCGGAGATGAATAGAAGGAGAAACGTTAGGAGCGGAGTTTAGTATACTCAGCTTGGAGCGAAGAGTTATTCTTTCTTTTTGAGATCGGCCAAGAACGGGTATTTTGGATATCATCTAGTATAATTTCCCTTTTAAGACTTTGTTATGCTTGGAAAACTTTTAATTCTTTTAGGAATGGTCCTCGGTTACTACTTGGCTTTTAATTACTTTAAAACGAGTGTTGGAAGTGAAGAGGAAATAATGCAGCTGGAGAAAGGGGATTTTAGAAGAAGAGCAGTTGAAGCTCAGGCTGCTACTCGGGAAAAATCTGAGGAATTAGAGAATCAGATTGGATCTATGTTTGAAGACGAAGAAGGGGAAGAGTCTTCTGATGAACAGGGTGACTCAAAACTCGAAAACCCTTCAA
>CALKYB010000201.1 GCA_938003565.1 uncultured bacterium | reverse complement strand
GACTCGACAAAGACACACGAGCTAACTTAAACATTAAGGACCGGACACGCGAATAATCAGCTGGATAACCACCTCTCTCCGGCAACACCCAAGTATTCTCAGCGAGCTCTAAAGTAAAATCGCCGTCAGAGTTATTCAGTTCTATCTTTTTAACATTTGATAAAAGAGATTCAGAAAGTGCTTTGGCCTTGACGCTGCGAGTCTTTACTACTTCCGAGTTTTGCTCACTCAGATAAAGCGTCAATCCTAGGAAACTAAAAAGTCCCAACAAAACATAAATTTTCTTCTTTTTCATGTTCAATCTCTAAAAACAACAGAGGTTAAAAAAATAAAAAAATATTTTAATTCGGAATACTCTTTTACAATTCTTGCTTCCTCTTCCCTTTGAAGAATAAATAAAAACCAAAGCAAAGCGCCACAACCAGCGGAGCAATAAAAGTATTAATCAAGAACAACCTACTGCCCAAACTCTCGACATCTTCTCGTAGATTCCTGCGAACATTTCGCAACTTACTCTGAGCCTCCGCTTTTTTATCTCTCAAACTCTCGAGCTCACTCATAAGAGCAGATGAGAAAACTTGCTCCCCTGCTCCCTGGGATTGTTCTTGAAAATTTTGCAACCTTTGGTTCGCTTCGGCCAACTTAGCTTTAAAGACATCCTCTTCTCTAGTCCAACGCTCAGCTGCAATCTTCTCCAGCTCCCCAACTTTAGTAAATACACGACTCACCCTCCCTCTGGAGCGAATACTAATCAGATCACTTGAGCCACCCATATTATCAACTGCATTAAAGAATAAAGGTAAGTTATCATTCATTTTGATTGCAACCTGACCACCAAATGGATCATTTCTTAAGTTTACAGAAAATCTATCACTGATAAAATCTACATCTGCAAAAACTATCACATTGGAGGTTTCCGTAGACTCAAGTAGTCTATTAGTGCTTACTCCAGAGGCAGCGTCTGTGCTTAGCCCGTTTGGAAAATTGGTTTTGAGTTTACCTTTTACTCTAACAGCTAGCGCCGTTTCTTTTCCCTCTGGAACAAATCCTTTTAACAAGGAAGAAGGATCCAACTGAGGATCGGCAGCCCTTGCCGAATCAAAGAGTTGATTCTCTTCACTACTTGTTAAGATCGGCTCGATCTCAACTCCATCCGATGGTGTTAATTCCAAACTTCCACTCCAGGGAAGGGTCAATTGCTCCAACGCACCCGAAATAACATCTGTGTTAGATATATTTTTCTCAGTCAAGCTGAGCCAAAATACAAACTCCTGCGGTCTAGACTCCCGAGAGGTTTGAACTGTTGTGGCCAGTTGCCGATCTCCAAGAATCTTCCCGCTAAGCATTTTAACACCCCACTTCTCAAGCAAGGCATTAAGATCCGAACTTCGATCATAATCTGGCGAAGGTGGTTGTCCATCGGTAGGCTGAGGTCGATCCATCTGGCAAAAGGGATCAACTAGAGCAATCAAACTCTTACCAGCTAAAACATGCTGATCGATGGCAAACAGGATTTTCTCCGACAAATCTTTTGGATGAACCAATAAAACTATATCGGTGTCTGATGGCAATTCTGTTGTCTCAGGTCCAAGAAAGGATAAGTCTGCAAACTCTTTTAGCTGCTGTACGAAAAACCAAGGTCGGGGTCGCTGTTGCTGACCTTGGGCGGCAGCCTGGGCTACGATATCAGTGCCTTGGGTATCTAGTGATGACAGCAAAACAACTTTAGGTTTTTTAGCGTTAGAAAGAGAGTAAATTAACTTTGTAACTTCGTATTCAATTCCTTCTTGATTGTTGAGATCAAAAGTTGGCAAACTTTTCTCCTCACCGGACTCTGACACTCCCACTAAACCAAAGAATACACTCTCTCCGTTTGGAAGATCCAGAGCCCTAAGACCATACTTGATAGCCCAATCAGCCTCTTCCGAATCAGGCCGTGGATCAAACACTTCGAGCCGAACATTCCCTGCTCCAGCTCGACTATACTGCTTCAACAGCCCAAGAATCCGATCGTTAAATACTTTCAATCCTGGAAAGTCAGCACTATCTGTTTTACTAAAAAAATACTTTAAGGTAACCGGGGCTTCTAATTTGGAAACAACTCCTTTTGAGCCGGGGGACAAACTAAAAAGTTTCTCTTCACTGAGGTCAACAAACATACCTCCTGTTAAGTTTTTAGCTATCGCATTAACGAACAGTAAAATTCCCAACAGGGCGCCGACTGCTACAACTCCAGATAATGTCTTGTTCAAAGAATAATCTCCGTCATCAATTAATCAGCTTTTCCACTTTCCAAGGCAATAGCACCGATATACAGACTCACAAGAATCACCGAGCTGAAATAAATTAGATCACCCAGCTCTACTACTCCACGCTGTATCGCCTCAAAATGAAAGGGGAAGCTTAAATTCACAATGTGGTCAACCAACCAAACTGGTAAAATTTCATTCAAAGTAAGCACTACTGGCTCAAAACCCATTAGTATTAGGAATAAACATAGAACAGTTGTTACAACGAAACTAATAATCTGATTATTAGTCATAGCTGAAATAGCTATTCCAATTGCTAAAAATGCTCCGGCCATAAGAAAGCTACCTACATAGCTAGCAAAAATAACTCCCATATCAGGAGACCCTAAATAATTTACAGTAAAGACAATTGGCATTGTAAAAACCAAAGCTAGTCCAATAAATGCCCAAGCAGCTAAAAATTTAGCAGACAGTGCTTCACACAAACTAATTGGCAAAGTAAACAACAGTTCAATGGTACCAGTTTTCTTCTCTTCAGCCCAAAGTCGCATTGAGATGGCCGGCACAATGAATAGGTAAAGCCATGGATGCCAGAGAAAAAAGGGCTGTAAATCCGCTTGACCCCGTTCAAAAAAATTTCCAAATTTAAATGTAAAGAATCCGCTTAAAATCAGAAACACTGTGAGAAAAATAATAGCCACAGGAGTAGCAAAGTAGGAAGTCAACTCTCGCCTAAAGACTGCCCTAAAGGATCGTGTGATCATTTTGTCACCTCCCGAAAAAACTCATCCAATCGACCATCTTCAACACTAAGAGAAATGATTTTACTCTCATCATTCTTCAACTCACTGATTAGAGCAAAAAGTGATCCATCTTTACTCTCCGGATAAAGACTGAATTTGGTTTGACCAGATCCCAAGGATTTCTCATTTACCTTCTTCATTCCTGGAAAACCATTGAGCCTTTCTCGCATCTTGGCTAAGCCACCTTCGCCCACTGTGAGTGAAATTGAACCGGCAGAAGCAGACTTACTCTTAAACTCTTCTGGAGTTCCATCTGCGACAAGCTGACCATTTGAAATAATTATAGCCCTGGAGCAAACTTCTTCCACTTCTTCAAGAATATGAGTCGAGAGGATAATGCACTTATCATCAGACATTTCCTCAATAAGCCTTCTAACTTCAAATTTCTGATTCGGATCTAGACCATCAGTGGGTTCATCCAAAATTAAAATTTCTGGGTCGTGAATTATTGCCTGAGCTAAACCAACTCGCCTTTTGAACCCCTTAGAGAGTGTTTCTATCTTCTGGCCCAGCACATCACCCAAACTAGTTAGATCAACCGACCTCTTCAAAGAACTTCTGCCACTCTCCCCCGAGAGTCCTCGCACCTCCATCACAAAGCGCAAAAATTCTAAAACTGTCATTTCTCCGTATAGGGGCGCATTCTCAGGAAGGTATCCGATTAAGCGTCTGACCTCTTGTGGACTATCTAAAATATCAAAGCCATCAACCTTAGCAGTCCCACTTGAGGGACTTAAAAAACAGGTCAACATTTTCATCGTCGTGGACTTCCCAGCACCGTTTGGACCTAAAAATCCAAGTACCTCTCCACGCTCAACCGCAAAACTCAAGTCTTTCACGGCACAAATGCTACCAAAATTTCGGCCTAATGCGTTAGTAACAATCATAGTATCAATATTTTCTAGTAATTTTTCTTCTTTAAAAAGGCTAGACTTTGACTGCAGACATAAAGTCCAGGAGTGCCAAAGCTTTCGCAAGAAAAATAACCCATCTTTGGAGAAGATATCTTCCACCAGGTTGCTTGGGTTCGTCAAGAGGAATTTTTATTATACTAACCTACTAGGAAATGTAGTATTATCAAACTAAAAGTTAGGTAAGTTACTAGTGCGAAAAGTGAAACAAAAAGATTTTCGAATAATTAATTTTAAGAACAACTCCCAAGACCAGACACTGCTGCTTTGCCACGGTTTGAACAACAAATCTAAGGTCATGGAGCCTCTGGCTAACTCCCTTAACCATCAATTCAGTCGCGCTATACTCCTTGAGCTTCCTGGCCACGAAGATGGAAGCCCAATTTGCCATGCCGAGCTTAAGCAATGGGTCGATTACCTTGATTCCTCCGTAGTCAAAATTTACTCCGACTTTCCAGCAACCAAACTCTCCGCCATTGGCTATTCTTTGGGTGCAAATCTCATTTTAAGAAAATTAGTTGA
>CALKYB010000200.1 GCA_938003565.1 uncultured bacterium | reverse complement strand
GATTCATCTTTAGAATTAAAATGTTTTAATAGATTCGACATTGGCTAAAGGGTCCCATGAGTAAAATAAAAGCTGTGGAGTTTTATTAACTATCTGTTGGAAGATAAGCTACAATGTTGGCGGCCTTTGGACAATTACTACCATGCTTTGCAGGGGCTGGGAAAGGATTCGGGAAGTAAGCTTGATTTGCTCAAGGTATTAAAAAATACCTTTTTAGTCGCTATTTCTAATGAGGGATCTAGCGATGCAATGAAACTTCTGTAGAGTTCCCGTCTGAATTAGGCTGGGGGTTTAGCTTGGTTTCAGTGTATCAATCAACTAGGTCACCTGATTTGCTTAATTCGTACTTCTTAAGTCGATAGCGGAAGGAGCGAAAATTTAGCCCAAGAAGCGTTGCCGCATCTTTTTTAACCCCTCCACTTTGGTCTAGAGCAGAGAGGATTAGTTTTTTCTCAATTTTCGCGAGTTCTGCATCTAGGTCGATAGGTAAAAAGGTCAATACTAGATCTTCGTTTTCATTTGATAGTTTTGTATTCCTGTAGTCGGGAATCTTCTTTTTTTGTAGAAGTTCGGCCGGTAAATGTTCGGGTAGTATACAAGACTGTTCTAGTACAAGGGCTCTTTCGATTATATTCTCTAGCTCTCGAATGTTGCCTGGAAAGTTATGGGAATTTAGAATTCTTAGAGCTTCTGGAGAGACTATGGTGTCTTCGTTTATATCGTTATAGCGCTCAATAAAATAGTTGACGAGATGAGGTATATCCTCTTTCCGGTCACGTAGCGGTGGTAGGACGATGTTAATTACATTCAGTCTGTAAAATAGATCCTCCCTAAAGCCGCCCTGGGTAATTTCCTTTCTCAGTGTTTTGTTGGTTGCCGCTACCACTCTTACATCCACCGGTATATTGCCACTGCCGCCAACTGGCCTTACAGTTCTCTCTTGAAGGGAGCGCAATAATTTAGTTTGCATATTTAAGGGGAGCTCTCCAATTTCATCGAGAAATATGGTCCCCTCGCTAGCTTCTCTAAATAGACCTTTGTTGTCTCTGATCGCACCTGTAAAAGCGCCTTTTACATGACCGAAAAGTTCACTTTCTATGAGATTCTCTGGAATCGCTCCGCAGTTTACAGTTACAAAAGGTTTCTCGGCACGAGAGCTACCAAGATGGATTGCTTTAGCTATTAACTCCTTACCCGTTCCGCTTTCTCCAGAGATTAGCACTGAGGCATCACTTTCAGCTACTCTATCTACTAGAGAAAAGATTCTTTTCATTAGAACACTTTCACCGATCATTTCTACATGATCTTGAGAGCCTGGGGATTTGATATCTCTTGGACTAGAGCTAAGCCGTATTCTGGCCATCTCTTCTTGGAGAGAGAGTTTTTCTTCCATCTCTCTGATATGACTAATGTCGTCGAAAATAAATAGTCTACCACTTTCCTGACCTTCCTGACTCTTTAGAAACTGAACACTATAACTTAGAGATTTTTTCTCACCATCTTCGTTTAGAATGAGGATCTCCTGGCGCTCATCTTTTTTGCTTTCCTCTCTAACTATATCTGCACCACCACTCACCCCCCAATCTTCAAGTATCTTTGGCAAGGGGTTTCCTAGGAGTTGTTCTACTTGATTGGTTGATAGGCCGATAATAGTCCTAGCAGCCTGATTAAAACCTATAACTTCATCCTGAAGGTTCATAGTGATTACCCCTTCAGGGAGATCGTCTATTAGCTGCTCTTGCCGCTTGTTGAGTTCGCTCAGAGCGGATTCTTTATCTCTAACGCTTCGCTGAGCACCCTTAAGCTTTTTTACTCCGAAGGAAATTGCTATGGCAAATGTTAGTAGCGACAAATAAACCATGAGGATTTCTTGTCTATCCAGATGGGTGATTGAGTTTGAGAGTGGTGGGATTGGGTTTAGGGACAGTGATGCAAAACTCAGTCCACAAATAGTTGCTGTGACAATAGCACCAGGAATACCAAGTACAGCCGATGCGCCAACCACTACCAGTAGATAAAGAATAACACTTCCTGTTGTGCCAACTAGGTATACAGCGAAAGTGGCGAGTGCGATATCTGAGAGTAATTGAAAAAGGGTAATAGGAATTAGGAATTTTGAACTTCTCAGTGCAAAAGCGTTTAGCAGTGATAAAATGTAGGTGCATATTATAAAAAAGGAACAAAAATACGCTGCGCTAATATCTTCTGATACAATTGACCAGTAGGTCATACCCATAATTAACGTGAGAACTACACTTCTCACGATTAACATTTTTAGGAGTATTTCATTGTAATAGGCTGGAGATGAACGAATCTCTCTAATGTTGGCTTTGAGTCCAACATCGTTGAAAGTCATAGTTTTCAATAAATTGAAGTTCATCCGCGACTCTTTAAATATGATCCAATACTATGAGTCTTCGAACCTAACGTGAGGAAGACTAAACTTAGTGTGATACGAAGCCTGTGGCTGAAACGAGTAATGAGGGTAGCTTAACTTCTTGGGGGATTTTTTATTTTTTCCCCAAGAAGTCACTGACCATAAGTAAAGTCATTTGCGCCTATGCTGCTTAAACGACACTTCCCATTTTGAAAATTGGGAGATACATGGCAATTACAAGTCCACCAACAAGTCCACCTAATACGAGAATCATTATTGGTTCGATTAGCTGCTTCATCGCGCCTACAGCGTTCTCAACTTCGTCATCATAAAAATCAGCAATCTTACTTAACATTGCATCCAGCGCACCGGTAGACTCACCCACAGCAATCATTTGAACTACCATAGGAGGAAAGACTACGGAGTTTTTCAAGGGCTCAGCGAGATTTTTACCTTCACTGATGCTGTCTCTAACTCCAAATATTTCTTTTTCAACGACCTTGTTTCCAGAAGTTTTACCACAGATCTTCAGAGCATCTAGAATCGGAACACCTGAGCTGAGCATAGTAGAGAGTGTTCTAGAGAACCTCGCTACCGCAACTTTTCTGATAATCTCTCCGAAAACCGGAAGTTTTAGAAAAATTGGGTGAAGGATTTCTTGTCCTCTTGGGGTTTTTAGGGATTTTTTAAATAAGTAAATACCAAGGAAACCAGATCCGAAAATTAGAAACCAGTAGGCGCATAGAAAATCTGACATCGCCATTACCCACTGAGTTGGCGCTGGTAATGCTGCGCCAAAATCACTAAATAGGTCTCCGAAAGTCGGTATTACGAAAATCAAAAGAATTGAGGTTACAATGCAAGCTGCTGAAACTACCACTCCAGGATAGATCATGGCCGTTTTGATTTGTCTTTTAAGGTTGTTCATCTTTTCTAGATAAGATGCGAGTCTTTCTAGAATAATATCCAAGATACCACCCGTCTCACCAGCGGCAACCATGTTCGTAAAAAGATAGTCAAAGGTCTTCGGATGCCTCTCCATCGCCTCTGCCAGAGTTTGTCCGTTTTGAACAGTTTCTTTAATATCAATTAGGGTCTTTTTCATTAGAGGGTTGGGATGTCCGTTACCCAAAACATCTAAGCCTTGAACAATTGGTAGACCAGCATCAATCATTGTCGCAAACTGTCTTGTGAATACTACGATATCCTTCTGCTTAACCTTACCGCCAAATCCAGGAATTTTTAATTCTTTTTCTAGTCCTGAACCCTTAGGTCTAATTTTACCGGTGTTTGGGACAATGTTTTGATTTTTAAGGGCATTAAAAACAGCTTGTTGATTGACGGCGTCCATTTCGCCTTTTACAACTTTACCAGTGCTTGCTTTTCCTTCCCACATGAATGTTGGCATTGTTCTCTCCTATTACTGCTTAAATTATTCCGATAAAATATTTCTAGTCGTCGGCTACTGTAGTTCTTAGAACTTCCTCAACCGTGGTTACTCCTTCCTTGAGAAATCTTAATCCCGAGGCCCTTAGTGTCTCCATCCCACCTCTTATCGCCTCTCGCTTGATTTCAGCTGAAGAAGCCCCGTTCAATACAAAGTCTTTTAGGGCTTCTGTCATGGTCATACATTCGTAGAGGGCGACTCGACCGCGATATCCAGTTTCACTGCATTTATCACAGCCCTTCCCGTAGAAAGTCTTTGCATGTTTTGCTTCAGCTTCAGATAAGCCTACTTTTAGTAAAACTTCTGGACTAAGCTTTATAGCGTCCTTGCAGTTATCGCAGATTCTCCGGGCTAGTCTCTGTGCAACGATGATATTTATCGAAGAAGCTACTAAGAAAGGTTCAACTCCCATATTTAGCAGTCGGTTTATTGTTGATGGTGCATCGTTTGTGTGAAGCGTCGATAGAACCAGGTGACCGGTAAGCGATGCCTTAATAGCGATTTCTGCAGTTTCGTAGTCGCGAATCTCACCTACCATTACGATGTCAGGGTCTTGTCTTAGAAAAGAACGGAGTGCCGCTGCGAAGTTTAGGCCAATGTCATCATTTGTTTGGGTTTGGTTAATTCCTGGAAGGTTAAATTCAACTGGATCCTCAGCAGTTGAGATATTTACTGTTGTCTTATTTAATTCAGAGAGTGCCGAGTATAGGGTTGTCGTTTTACCGGAACCAGTAGGCCCTGTTACAAGGACCAGACCAAAAGGCTTATTGATTGAAGCCATAAAGTAGTTCATTTGCTCGGCGTTGAATCCGAGTTTAGTCATGTCAGTTTGAAGGTTAGACTTGTCTAGTAAACGAAGAACGACCTTCTCCCCAAATAATCCTGGTAGGACACTAACTCGGAAATCCATTTCCCGTTTATTGCCGAGTTTAAGTTTGATCCTGCCATCCTGAGGAAGTCTTCTCTCAGCGATGTCCAAAGCGGCCATGATTTTCAAACGAGAAGTAATGGCGCTTTTGAGTTTAGGGGGAGGCTTCATTATTTCATATAGAACGCCATCAATTCTGAATCGGACTCTAAAAATCTTTTCGTACGGTTCAATGTGAATATCAGATGCTCCTTTTTTAATAGCATCCATCAGCACTGCATTCACAAATTTAACTACTGGAGCGTCTTCTGTAGCTTTTTCAAGCTCCATGACGTTCATTTCTTCTTCAGCAGTTACTACTTCCAGATCGGATTCGTCGATGTCATCTAGGATGTCATCATAAGATACAGCTTCTTCATATTGCTCCTCGATTTGATCTCTTAGAGCAGTTGCAGATGCGATTACGACTTGAATTTCTTTACCAGTAAGAAATTTTATATCGTTTAGGGCCATTAAGTTGGATGGATCAGCCATCGCAACTTTAATTTTCGAATCATCCCCTGATAGAGGAAGTAGACTATGTTTTAGAGCTAAGGAGTGAGGGACTAGTGATACTATTTCAGAATCAATTTCTACGCTTCCGTCTAAAAGATCGATTACAGGGAGACCATACTCTTCGCCAAGTAGGCTGAGAATTTGATCTTCCTCGATGACTCCTAACTTTACGAGTTCGAAACTCAATAGGGAGTCATTCTGGGTAACCAGTGCCTCCGCTTTGTCGAGTTGCTCTTGATCTATTAGTTCACTTTCTAATAGAATTTGACCTATTCTTGATGCCATCGATTAAAACCTTTTTACCCTCAGTTTTTGGGCTCTATCAACACTCCGTTTCTTGCTTAGCCGACTAGTTGCCCCATACAGACCTGGGTCAGAATATCGGTTTTTAAGTAAGACAAAATTTGTCGCTCTAGATGTGAGTCGGGTGTTGAATGTGAAAACTTAATGAAAAATATTTAGGAACGGATCGATTTATGTGGCTAGCCCTTATGAAGCGCTATGTGCTTGAAATAACAAGCAAATTAAAAAATTGATTTCGAAGGGGTAGATCGGAGATTCAAGATGTAGGTTCTAATTAAAACCCTAAAACCTCTCCAAGTTCAGAAAATAGTTCAGATACCTTGACCCTTTTTTGCTCAAGGGTGTCACGATTTCGTGTTGTTACGGTGTCATCTTCCATTGTTTGATGATCTATGGTTATGCAGCATGGAGTGCCAATCTCATCTTGTCGACGGTATCGTCTCCCTATATTACCACTTTCATCGTAGAAGCAGTTATATCGCTCTTTAATTATTTTTGTTATTTCTTGAGCTTTTTCGGGATGTCCTTCTTTTCTTAATAGAGGGAATATTGCAGCTTTGTATGGGGCCAATCTTGGGTGAAGTTTTAGGACTACCCTGCTATTGCCATCTAACTCTTCCTCGCAATAAGCGTCGACTAGGAATGTTAAAATGGCTCTGTCTGTACCAAGAGCTGGTTCGATTACGTAGGGAACAACTTTTTCGTTGCTAACCTGATCTCGGTAAATTAGTTCTTTCTTGCTGTGTTCGGCATGTTGCTTTAGATCGTAGTCACTTCTTGAGGCTATTCCTTCGATTTCCGACCATCCGAATGGGAAAAAATATTCTACATCAGTACAAGCCTTTGAATAGTGCGCTAGTTCATCTGCGGCGTGGTCTCTGTGACGTAGTCTCTCTTTTGATACTCCAAGATCTTTGAACCACTCCAGCCTTGCATTTCTCCAATAAGTAAACCATTTCTCATCTTCGCCTGGTTTGACGAAATATTCCATTTCCATCTGTTCAAACTCTGCCATTCTAAATGTAAAACGCCGAGTTGTGATTTCGTTTCTGAATGATTTGCCTTGTTGGGCTATGCCAAATGGTAATTTTACTCTAGTCGAGTCAAGAACATTGTTGAAGTTAACAAATATGCCTTGAGCAGTTTCTGGTCTTAAGTATACTGCATTCGCCGAGTCTTCCATCGGTCCAAGATGAGTTTTGAACATCAAGTTGAACTGTCTTGGCTCTCCCCAAACACATTTTGATTTCTTCTGTGCTTTACAGTTCTCTTCTATCTGATCAACATGATCAATTCGTGCTCTTTGTTTACAAAAAGTGCACTCTACTAGTTCGTCGTGGAAGCAGTTGACATGTCCAGAGGCTTCCCAAACTCGTGGATGCATGATGATTGAAGCATCTAGTCCAACTATGTCCTCTCGTAATTGAACCATTGAGCGCCACCAAGCATCTTTGACGTTTCGCTTGAGTTCAACTCCTAGTGGGCCGTAGTCATAGCAAGAGCCAAGACCTCCATAGATCTCACTGGACGGGAACACAAATCCTCTGCGTCTAGCGAGTGAAACTATGGTTTCCATAGAGCTTACTGAGGCGATTGGATCCATTATATTTTGCTCTCCAACATGAACTAGAAATAATACAATTTTTTAGGGCTTCTAGTTTGAAACTGTAGCCATGTGCAATATCAGCAAATAAGCTATATAGTAAAGTTTTTTGCTAAGCTTTCTCAAGCCCCTGAGCTTTTTAACCCGAAACTCACATTAGTTTAATTATCCTGATGAATATTGTTTTGTTTGAAGAATCTGAGTTGGGTGATTGTTCTTCTGAGGTTGTAGTTGTTGGTCGTAGGGCTGAGCATTTGCTTGGCGTGGTTCGGGTTAGTGTGGGGGATCCCCTTCGGGTAGGAATCTTTGAGGGAAAGATTGGAAGTGCGTTGGTTAAAGTTGTTGCTGATGATCACCTAATTGTTGGGAACTTCAACTTTACTAAAGAACCAATTAGTCCATGGGTTGACGTGATATTAGCCGCCCCTCGTCCGCGGATGTTGAACAGGGTTCTGCAAGGCTTGAGCTCTATGGGAGCCCGAAGAATCCTCATTGTTAGATCTGAAAAGGTGGAGAAGAGTTTCTTGCATTCTCCGTTATTGAAAGAAGAAAAATTGAATCACATTACGGAACTTGGTCTTGAGCAGGGTGGATTAACAATCCGGCCTGAAGTGCACATTTATGATTGTCCGCGCAGATTTTTCAGTGCTGATTTACCATCATTATACGAGAGTTCTCAGAGAAAGATTTGTGCTCATCCTCGGGCTGTAGCTGGATTGTCTGATCTAGAGGGTAGTTTTGGCGCTGCCGGAGTGGACGCTTGTCCTCTTGTAGCTCTTGGACCAGAAGGAGGGTGGACTGAAAAAGAGTTGGAATTGTTTAAAAAAAATGGCTTCCACTTAGTGAATGTTGGTGAGAGGATCTTGAGAGTTGAGGTTGCGGTTCCCTATATTTTAGCGCAACTTCAATTGCTGCTTACGTTGTCAAAAAAACCATAAAGAGATCTGGTCTGTAGTAAGCCGACTCAAATTCGGCTATAATAGCTAGACCATGGTAACTAAGCGAAAGAAAAGACCTATAAAAAACATAGTTAGAAAGCCCACTAGCCGTTCTGTAGGTTCTCAAACCATGTCCCCTAGTGAAGACTCTGATGATAAAGAATCAAGCCCTGGGTCGGAACTGGTTCCTTTTTCTGCGGAAAGTAAACCATCCTCCAGAACCAGTAGTTCTAGGGATTTAGTCCGTTATGACCCCCTTCAAAGTTACTTAGCTGAGATTCGAAATATTAAAACACTTTCTCGGGAAGAGGAGAAAGAGTTAGCCATTCGATTTCATGAAAAAGGTGATATCCAAGCTGCTTATAAATTGGTGAAAGCCAATCTGAAGTTAGTGGTTTTGATTGCCAAAGAGTATCAGCGAAATTTTAAAAATATTTTGGACCTAGTTCAAGAGGGAAATGTCGGCTTGATGGATGCCGTCAAGAAATACGATCCTTATCGGGGAGTAAGATTTCCCTCTTATGCAGGATATTGGATACGGGCCTATATGCTCAGATATCTGATTAATAATGTCAGGTTAGTGAAGGTTGGGACTACTCAGGCTCAGAGGAAGCTATTTTTTAACCTTAGAAAGGAAAAAGCCAAGCTTGAGAGTGAGGGATTTGTTCCTGAAGCTAAATTGCTTGCGGAGCGTCTAAAAGTTAAGGAATCCGAAGTAGTGGAAATGGAGCAACGGCTTGCTCTTCCCGATTTAAGTTTTGATGCTCCATTGAGTGTCGATGGAGAAGGTGGTGATTCTCATGGAATACTACCTTCGGAAAGTGAATCGGCAGAAGAAATTGTAGTTCGAGAGCAGTTACAGGAGACTTTGAGACTAGCAATTGCAGAGTTTAAGGAAGAGGTAGACGAGAAAGAGGCGGCGATTATTGATCGTCGACTTTTTACCAGTGAGCCTCAAACTCTCCAGGAGATTGCAGAGGATTTTGCCTTGAGCCGAGAGAGAATTCGGCAGATTGAAACTGCTTTAAAGAAGAAGTTAAAAGCATTCCTTCAAGAAAAACTGCAGTTGGATTCTGGTGAAGGAGTGTTTATCGATCCAGATTAATAAGTGTTCACGGTAGTGAGTTTATAGATTTAGGTTTTATAATAGGTTTTTGTCATGATTCCGGAAGAGGAATGTAAGTCAGGTTTGGCTGAAAATAGTAAAGAGGCTCATCCGCCTACTCAAAAGAAGCGGGGGTTCTTTTTTAAATTTTTTTGCCTTATGTTTTTGCTTTCCATTCCCTGTGCATGGCTTGCCTGGAAGCGTCTTCATTCTGGATTTTTAGAAGAAAATCCCCCGTCCATTACTTTATTGAAAACTCCCCCTGGAATTGGAAAATCTTTAAGCGAGATTAATTTTGAAGTTGAGGATCTCGAGTCTGGTTTGGACTACGTGGTGGTGCGATACAAGCAGGGCGGGGTTGTTAAAGATTTAGAGAACTTTACTATTTCTAAGTCTGATAGTCGTGAAAGACAAAAGATGAACATAGAGATTGCAGGAAAGAAGTTGGGGTTGCGGGAAGGCGATATCGAAATAATTATAACAGCTTTTGATCGCAGCCTTTTAGGGGCAGCTGCTACAAAGAAGTTAAGTCTCAAAGTTGATTTTAAAGCTCCAAAAGTGAGGGTTGTTTCGACTCAACACAACGCTACATTGGGTGGAGTGCAGCTTGTGGTTTACCGAGTCGAGAATGGACGTGAAAAATTTGCAGGCACGAGTGGTGTGAAAATAGGGGATAATTATTTCCTGGGCTTCCCCGGTCACCTGCTTGATTCTGATTTTGAGGGGCTAGACGATATTTATTTCGCTTTTTTCCCTGTGCCTATAGGTCTTGACTATTCAGACACGAAGATTAAGCTTTTTGCAAAAGACGAAGCTGGTAATATGGGACGAGGTTCTATTCATTACCGGATTAGAAACGTTCGGCAGGCTAAGCGCAAATATAAGATTTCCCAAGACTTGCTTCAATCTCAACTCCCCAATATTTACAAACAGTATTTAGAGTCTGATCCTCAGCAAGGCTTTTCTGAAGCTAAAAGTTTAGCGGAGAATGTCGAAAGATATAAAATTTTAAACCTGGACTTTCGAAAAGAGTTGGAAAAACAGTTTTTGAGTAAGTTGTTTGAGGCTCCGAAAAAAGAAAAACTATGGAAGGATACCTTTGCTAAGTATCCCGGTGGGACATTTACTTATAATTTTGGAGATATTCAGACTTATAGTTTGGAAGGAGAGGATGGGGGAACAATTACTTCTGGAGGTTCAGGGCTTAGATTTAATAATTCAAAAGAGATTCACGCAGCAAACGATGGAATCGTTATTTCCTCAGATAAGTTAGGAGTTTTTGGTCAGACAGTTATCCTAGATCATGGATTTGGATTGACCACGCTCTATGCGAATTTGGGCAGCCGCTCAGTTAAAGTTGGGGAAACCGTGGTTAAGGGTGCTACTTTGGGTGTTGTTGGTGGCACAGGATTGTATTTAAACAACGTACTACACTATGAAGTTCGTATGCACGGTGTTCCTGTAAGGCCTGAGGAGTGGTGGGATGAGAGGTGGTTGAAGGGGCACATCGACAAAAAGATAGAAGATGCAAAGAAAGACCTCGGTATTTTTAGTGAAGACGAGCCAGGGTTTGGATATTAGTCCGCGTTGACCAATATAGTAATTAAATTTTAGAAAATTTCTCCAATATTTTTAGTCCTTTAACTCAAACCTTTTCTGGCAGCAACTACGCTACAGCTTCGTCTCAAAAGTTGTCTTGATTGTGTATCGCAGCTATAGTTCCCGCCGTTAAAGGGGGTCTAATTCCTCTGCAAATTATCCTGCCCGAGGCTCTTGTGAGGACGAGTGAACAGTAAATTTTTATTTTTAATCGCACTATCATTTATTGGATTTGCCATACTGCTGGTGGCTGCGACTGCAAATAATTCCCGTGCTGTCCTTACAGTTATGGAGCTCACCAGAGAAGGAGATCGGAGATCAAACGAGAGTGTTCGTTTAGGGGCGCGAGTTGCCAGTAGAGAAATTCTCTATAGAACTGAACCTAGCTTTAATTTGAATTTTTGGGTTGTTGATATCCCCGACTCCGAAACTGCTTATGATGAAAAAAATACGGGGGACGCCGGAGAGGCTTTTGAAAGTGATCTTACGGAGCTGCAGGTCAGCTATCCCGGAATAAAGCCTGACACCTTGCAGGTGGGCAGGGATGTTATTTTGGAAGGAACATGGGATGGAAAGATATTTAAGGCAGCTTCCCTTCTCACCCAGTGTCCTTCTAAGTATGAACCGCCTGAAGCACCCTAGGACTAATCAATTGTTGTGATAGATTTTGGACATTTTTCTCTAGCCGTCGCGTGGTTACTGTCTAGTTACAGCGTGGTCGCGGGTGTAGTTGCTGCTCGGATGAGCAATGTTAAACTGTATCAATCTGCTGAGAACGGTGTGAAGCTTGTTAGTTTCTTCACTCTTATTTCCTTATTCCAACTTGGATGGGCCTTTCTGTCTCACGATTATCGGTATGCCTATGTTTGGCAAACCTCAAACAATGATATGCCAGCTTTGTATTTGGTTTCTGCTATCTGGGGCGGAATGGACGGCTCTCTTTTATTGTGGGCTGGTATAATGAGTGTCTTTGGGGCAACTGCTGTTTGTCGAGCTCCGGCTGCGACAGTATCGATGCGAATGTGGTTGGTTCCGGTAGTGGCTCTCTCTACAGGTTTCTTCCTGTCAGTGGTTCTGTTCCTGACGAATCCTTTTACTCTACTTCCAATTCAGAGTTTGCCCTCTGATGGTAACGGCATGAATCCTTTGCTTCAGAACCCTAGTATGTTGATACATCCGCCTTTGTTATACCTAGGGTTCACGGGTTTTATGATTCCTTTTTCTGTTTGCCTTGCTGCTCTGTTGAGTGGGGAGTTGTCTGATTCTTGGACTCGCTTAACTAGAAGATGGACTTTGATTGCCTGGAGTTTTTTAAGTGCGGGTATTATTCTTGGTGGAAACTGGGCCTATATTGAGTTGGGCTGTGGAGGGTTCTGGGCATGGGATCCGGTTGAAAATGCCTCTTTTATGCC
>CALKYB010000199.1 GCA_938003565.1 uncultured bacterium | reverse complement strand
GTATACTGGTGCTCAGGTTGACTTCTTACATGATGCAATTCAGGACATTCAGTATCGAGTGACTCTTGGTCTTCCTATTGGTTACAAAGTTATTCCAGATGGTGACATTAGATTGAATGTCGAAGTTGGACCTGCTTATGTTTTCAAAAGAATTAGTCATGAAAGTGATGACAACTGGGCTTGGTTTGCTAGTCAGCGTGGTGAGTGGGATATTAGCTCGAATGCTAAATTCTTTGAGCAGGTTACATACAATGGTTCATTTGAGAGTAGCGACGACTACTTTTTAGTTGCTGAAGCTGGTCTTGAAGCTGCCTTGTCTAGCTCTATGTCATTGGTGCTTGCTGTACGTGACGACTACATCAACATAGTTGGAGCGGACAAAGAGAGAAATGACTTGTCTGTTATTACATCGCTTAAAGTTGCCCTTTAATAGGACTGCTTTAGGGATATTGTTGTGAGTTCGTTAGAGATAGATGAGCAGTAATAAATCTTTCAAACAATCAGCTTTATTCAAAAAGAGCCTGCCGGATTCGGCGGGCTCTTTTTCTTTTGAGAACAGTAGTCTCTCGCTTGTGCCTTTAGCAGAGAGGATGCGGCCAAAGAATTTGGATGACATCGTCGGTCAAGACAAGATAGTTGGTCCGAATTCAGCTTTTGGCAAGATTCTGAGGAGCTCTGACTCCCATATACCTTCAGTTGTTCTAACTGGGCCCCCAGGGGTTGGTAAAACAACAATCGCTCGCGTAATCGCTAATCAAACTGGTAGTAGGTTTGTGAGGCTCTCTGGTGTGCTTGATGGGGTAAAGGAGTTAAGGCAAGTAGTCTCTGATGCTGAGAAAGCCTTAGTAGAGTCTGCTCAGCGGACTATTGTTTTAGTTGATGAGATCCACCGCTTTAACAAGTCTCAACAAGATGCATTTTTGCCTCATTTAGAAAGTGGGCTTTTAACTATTATTGGTCAGACAACAGAGAATGTTAGTTTTCGATTGAGAAATGCTTTACTAAGCCGATTACGGGTTTTAGAGCTTCAGCAAATTGATGACACTCAGATAGAGAGTTTACTAGATCGGGCTTTAGTTGACTCTGCTCATGGTCTTGGGGAGTGGGGTCTATCTATCACAGATGAGGCTAGGAGTTATATTGCCTCTTTTTCTGGAGGAGACGCCAGGCGGGCACTTACTGCGCTTGAGTGGGTAGCGAGTGTGGCAAAGGCAGACAACGTAAGTACCATTGATTTGGCTCTTGCAAAGGCCAATTCTGGGGCTCAACCCCTGCGTTTCGACCAGGACGGGGATTATCATTACGATACGATTTCAGCGTTTATTAAGAGTATGCGTGGTTCTGATCCTGATGCTTCTCTTTTTTATCTAGTTAGCGCTTTGGAAGCTGGAGAGGATCCGCAATTTTTAACGAGAAGAATGATTATCTTTGCCTCAGAAGATTGTGGTTGTGATCCAAGAGCTTTGGAGATTGCTATTAATTGTGATCTCGCAGTAGAGCGAGTTGGTCTTCCAGAGGGGCGTATTTGTATGGCGCAGGCTGTAGTCTATTTGGCCTGCGCATCAAAATCGAATGCCAGCTATAAGGCTCTAAGAACAGTGGAGAGGGTTGTTGGAGAGAATAGAGAGTTAGAGATACCAAGAAAGCTAAGAAATGCTCCTACCGACCTAATGCTCAAACAGGGCAATTCTCTGGGTTACAACTATCCTCACAATGAAGAAGGTGGTTTTTCTATTGAAGACTACCTTCCTGACAAATTGGTGGGTGAAGTTTACTACAAGCCTACTGATCGTGCTCTTGAAGCGCAGATTGGACCTCGACTTGAGAAGTATCGTGAACTTGTTAAGAAAAAGCGGAGTAAGGGGTCTTGATTGATTTTCACCTACAAGGGGCAGTCGTGAGGCCACTTGGACTTGGCTCAAATCTTCTTCTTTTCAAAAATATCATCCACCAAATCAATTTGTTTGAATACGGAACTTAAAAACGGCTTTACAACAGCGACCTGGGATACTTTTAGCATTCGTGAGATAAACTGTGAGCTGAGCTCCGCTAACTTTTTACTACTTTGCTTTTTAGGTGAGCGATCGTGAATCCAAAAGTAAAGTAACAGCATATGCTGAAACCACAGTAATTTCACAATTCTCTTTTTTTGCATTGAATTCACAATTCTCGTATCGCTATTATCTAGAGCCATTGAAAATATATTCATTGCACTTTCTCGCAGCTCTTCATTTTCTGAGCTGAAAGGTGAGAGAGGGTTATTCGGGCCAGAGGCGTTTTGAACTAAAGCTGACACTAAAGATTCAGATTTCTCCATTTGCGAGAACTTTTCCTCAGCGATCGCCACCAGTCGATTCTTTAACTTTTTGTTCCTCGCTAGTAACTTTGGAAGAGCTTCGGTAGACTCCCTCAGTGTCTGCTCGTAAAAAGCTAAGACAAATTCATTCTTACTGCGAAAATAGTAATACGCAGCCCCTGGCGTAAGGTTCGCCTCTTTGGCAATATCTCGCATTGTGGTGTTCGAAAAACCCTTGGTTTGAAAAAGGTCCAACGCTACTGTTAGTAGTCGTTTTTTGGTTAACTCTGATTTTTTTATATTTGTTGTCATTGGTTCTAATTATTTTTCTACATCCCAGGTTGCTTCAAAGGATTGATTTTTAAGCAAGATACCAATCCTAATTGTCCAGACTTAAACAACTGAAAAATATATGACTGCTACCTATTAATAGCGCCCAGAACAGTATTTTCAAGAAAAAGGTATAGTACCATACTGGCCACAATAGAAGAATTGGTTCTGTGAGAAGAAAGTAAAAGTGAGCTAGAATGAAAATATAAAATTGTGACTTCAATATAAGTTTCATCGCTGTCCCAAATCTAGTTTTGATAGTCTTTACAGCTGTCTCATTTTGATTGAGATATACTAAGAAGAGCCTCTTAGTGACCAACAGAATCTGGTAGGCGAGAAACAAAGTGAAAGAAATGGACATTAAGACCAAAATCCAAATGATTTTATAGTCTGTTGGTTGTTCTAGAAAAAAGTTGAGATTAGGCTGCAAAATGGACATCATTAGTTACTCCTGAAACATATTTTTAAACGTGTTTAATTCTAGCAGAGATTGGTCGGGATTGCAAGTTTTTTTAAACAAGTTTAAAAAATCGCGCCAAGCTTAAAAACCTTCATTATTTTCAGCGCCTTAGAAGACAACAGTTTTGTTCTTGAGCGATAGAAAGGCAAGGCTTTACATACAATCAATTCAACCACGCTTATAGTAGCCGCAAAAAATTTTCACGAGTTGGAGTCGAGGTTCGAAGACCGTAAATTTCGATGGACAGACTCTAGAGAATCTAGACGAGCACTGGAGCAATAGTCTCGGACACAGGGAGGTTCGATAGCTAAGATCTAAAATACTAGGGACGCAAATGCTCGCTGAAGGTGTTGTAGAAATCAGCTATTACTTCGTTAGCTTCTGCTAAAGACTCCGGACTAGAGTCTTTTGCTGTAGTTGCAATTTCAACAATACCTCCGTCTGAGCGGCCATTAAACAATTTTTCTTTCACTATTTTAGCGAGTGCGAGCCACTCTTTGTGGAAGATTTCTTTGCCACTAAAGAACCAGTAATTATAGTGTTTGGTGATTTTTGTTGAGCTTTTAAATTCACCGGTTATGGTTGCTGCCTGGAGGTTGTTCGTTTTATCAAGAAGAACTTCATCTTGGCCAACAATATTCCAACCATTTGAAGGTAGACAAGTTTTTGGAGAGTGTTTTGCCGCTTGGTAATCACCACTTTGAGACTTCCAGTAGCCAATATAGATGAACACACTGACACCGTCAGCTCGTTGGTAACTTCTTCGAATGTGGTCGTCCAATTTTAGGATGTTTTTTTCACGAATTCCAAGGCCTTCAAGCTCACGACCTTTCCACTCTCCTAGCTCCAAAGGCATGTCTACATTGTAACCAGCTTGCTCACTGCTGCTAGAGGAAACATCAAGTGTGTAACCTAGACCCAGAAGAACTAGTGAGAAAACTAGTGATAGTAATGAACCGGGCGTTGACATGTAGTTTATAAAACTGAAGTTTATAGTGTCCTTAACAGGGTGGGCTTACTTTTTGGCCCCCACTTTCTCAGATTTCATAACGAAATTTACAAAAGATTGAATAAAAACTAATCCAACAATGAAGACAATCATTCCAGTAAAGGTATGGAAAAATCCTTCGGCCGCAGAGGGGTCGTAAAAATGTGCCATCAAGCCGGTAGCTACTACTCTAAAGGTATTGAGTAGTACAGCTAAGGCTAAAGCCAGCACGAGTAAGACAATTCGAGAGAATATTGAAATTTTGTACATCATGGGAACAATCATAGCCACAGTGGCCATTGCAAACACCGATCTTAAACCGCTGCAGGCTTCTTCAACCAAAAGAGTCATTCCAGGACTTTCAATGATGTTTCCTTGAACAAATACAGGTACTCCAAGAACTATTAGTGCTAACTCACTAGCTTTGGCCGCCATGGCTTGCAAAGGATTAAAAAGCCTGGGAACAATTGATGCCGGTAAAGGATGAATCATATACATCAAAGAAATGGGACCTAGAATTGTCCAGAGTAGAGGGCTTCTAGTAGAAAAGCAGATAACGGCGAGGAAGCACGAAAAAAATCCAACCCAGCCTAGGAAGGTTAGTCCACTAAGCCTCCAGGCTACAAAGAGGACAGCTCCAAAAGTAGCAAGTCCAATGGAGAGTAGGTTCTTGGTAAATTCCTTTTTCTTAAATTTGTTAGGATCAAGAGAGCTAAGACTTTCCGAAATCTCATCTTTTCTAATCCAAACTAGATAGGCAGCGACGAATGGTAGTAGTAAGCCATGAGAGTAGTCATCATTGTTCATAGCTATGTCGTATATTTTCGCAAGAACTTCGAAAAAGGCAAAGACTAGGATTGCTATGGAGACAGAGAGGAATAAAAGAGAGTTGTTTTTGCTGGTCATTTTGGAAAAGCTTCTACGAGCCGGTTAGGTCAAACAAACCAGCCGTTTATACACTAAACTTGCCGATTTTGCACATAATTTACTATGTTTTTTAGGTGGCTTTATTTATCGACTTATTCAGCCATTTTTCAACGCTAGGCCTTTAAGTTATTGATTTTACATTAATTTTTCATGAAACATTAATAGCTCTTTTCCTCACTGCCATAGTAGGTTTTTAAAGTCTTATCGAAGTTGGTGTATAAGATTGGCTGACGAAAATTTATCACAAGTAGCTGAGGTTAGCTCAAAGTAGCTAAAAATCGTGAACGACTTCAAACACTCAAAATTGAAAAAAACTATAACAGCGGCGAGGTTTCATTATCCCATGTTCTTCTCTTCGCCTGCAAAATTTGGGACCTGTGACAACCATTCTTTGGAGGGGGGACTCTCCCCATCAAAGGTTTCGAAAGGAAAACGCATCGTTGAAATATTTAAGCCCGTTCTGCGTTGCAGCAGAAACCGGTTCTTGTCAGGGCTAAGCAGCTCTTCGGTTGCGAAGAACTTTGTAAACTCTGGATCAACGCTACAACCTTCCGCAAGTCTACAAACTACTTCTGGAAAGCAAGATTTAGTTGAGATTACTGCTACACCCATTTCCCCATGCAATTCTCTTGCTTTGCTGTAAGAACATGTGGATATAGCAACCTTAATATTTTGAAATGCCTTTCCATACTCTCGCAAACGATTATCTAAGTTGCCTGAACTTACTACATGAAAGCCACATACATTTGGAGCTTCCTGGTAAATCCGTGCAAGACTCTGAGCACTCTGGTCTACTTGTGACATCAAGTTGTCTACTATGATTATAGGCAAGGAGTTTGGAATGTCACCAAAGACTTTCAGAGCAGCTACAAGGGGTAAACCTTTGGAGGACTGTCTCCATAGCTCTTTGTTTGGCTGAAGAATTACAGCGCTGGCACGACCAGCTTTGGCGCACTGCATTAGTTCTAGTGATTCTGAGAGGGAGGTAGCGTGAATTCCAGCAACCCAGGGCCGGATTGTATGCTCCATGGCACGCTTAGGATTGCTCCAAATGCCAAGTTCATTGAACAGCTTCTTCTTCTCCCCCAAAGTAAGGTTTGCTGCCTCCTGCGGATCTCTCAATACGTAGAAACCGGCTATTTTAGGAGCAGTTGTGGTGAGCCAAACCTTTAGGTGGGATATTAAACCTAGATCCAGAGGGTGCGGCCTTAGGGGATTCTCTTCGGTTCTGGTGAGTTTGGGATAAAGTGTCTCAAACCCCTCAGCGAATCTTTTAGTTTGAGGGTTTACTGGACTAAATAGTGCAGGGAGTTCTGAAAAAACACCCCTTGGAAGAGTGCTGCCCAAGTTAAGGTTTCTCATATATGTCCTTTTTAGGAGAGTTCCCTAAATTGCTAAAATTTGATTTAAGGAACGCCCCATAGGAAAACCTAATGAGTGTTTGAAGTGAACTGTGTCGGCAACACGGCTCACTTCAGACAAAACTACAGTTAATTATAAAGTTAAAGAGCTAAATAGGTAGGAGAGAAAGCCTATAATGCAAAAATCGAATTGAATTGCCCGGCCTTTCATCATACCTGGAAGCTCTGGCTATTGTCTAGTTGAGAACCAAAAACTTAAGAAATACCCCCATGGCTTCCCTTCCGCTTGTTACAATCAAGGAACTTCAAAAGCAGTATGGAAAAAAGAAATTATTTAGGAATTTAAACCTTGTAGTTGGGGATCGAGCAAAAATTGGTATCGTTGGGCCGAATGGCGCTGGGAAGTCTAGCTTGCTTAAAATAATTGCCGGTCTTGAGGATACGGATTCGGGAGAAGTGAAGCTAAGAAAGGGCCTGCAAGTATCCTATGTATCTCAAGCCGCTACCTTTTTAGAGTCGGCAACGCCGCTGGAGTTAGCTCTAGAAGCTGCGAGAGAAGCCTCGAGTTCTGAATCGGATCAACTTCGACTTGCTCATCAAGCACTTGGAGAGCTTAATATTGAGGAGCTTGAGAGTCCTTGTGGTAGTCGCTCTGGAGGACAGTTAAAACGACTGCAGATTGCTTTAGGTCTTTGCAGCGCTCCTGACCTACTACTGCTGGATGAGCCGACAAATCATCTGGATATCGGCTCCATTTTAATGCTTGAGAAGCTTTTAGAAAGAAGTAGTTTTTCTTGGATTGCCATCTCCCATGACCGGACCTTTCTTAACAGGACTGTTTCTAGTATCGCCGAAATCAACCCGCGATACGCAGAAAATATCTTTTTGTGCGAAGGTAACTATTCGGAATACTTGAGGCGTAAGGATGATTACCTAGCTTCAGAAGCTAAGCAAAGGAGCTCTCTAGAATCTAAGGTAAGAATTGAGGAAGCTTGGCTTAAGCAAGGAGCCAAGGCTAGAAGTACTAAAGCTAAGGGCCGTATAGACAGTGCTAACGAGTTAATTGGTTCGCTAGGTGAAGTTAGATCGCGGCAAAGAGAGCGCAAGGTCAATCTTCAATTTAGCGCCTCTGAGAGGAAGACAAAAGAGCTAGCTGTGTTTCATAAAGTTTCTAAGAGTTATGAGGAAAAAAATATTTTTAATGAGTTGAGCTTGAAGATCACTGGGGGTAAGTCTTTAGGCATTTTAGGTTTAAACGGAACTGGAAAATCTACTTTTGTAAATTTACTTTCTGGAGAATTGAAGCCAGATAGTGGAACAATTAAGCGCGCTACTGAAGTTAACATAGCTCACTTTAAGCAGTTTGAAGAGGATATAGAGAATGAAACCCTAAAGTCCTATCTAGCTGGTGAGACTGATAGTGTCGTGTTTCAGGGCAAGGTTGTCCATGTTTCATCATGGGCGAACCGCTTTCAATTTGCATACGATCAATTAGAGCAGCCATTTAATTCTCTTTCTGGGGGTGAGAAGTCACGAGCAAGAATTGCCCGGCTGATGCTTGAGACTCCAGACATTCTAATTCTGGATGAACCAACCAATGATCTGGATATCGATACTCTTGAAATTCTTGAAGATAGTCTTGCAGAATTTCGTGGAGCGTTAATTCTGGTCTCTCATGATAGAACTTTAATAAATAACCTATGTGGTTCATTTTTAGGTTTGGATGGAAGCGGTGACGCCAAGATTTATGCGGATTATAAGCAATGGGAAAAAGAAGTTGTAAAAGGAAAAAAGCCTAAAGAAGCCAAATCTTCACGGCAAACAACCCCAGTTAACAAATCTGGGCAGGGGAGTGAGACTAAACCTAAACGCCTGGGGTATTTAGAGCAAAGGGAATATGATGGCATGGAGAAGAAGATTTCAGAGCTCGAGTCTTTGATTGAAAGCTTGGAAAGTGCTCTGGGAGATCCTGAAGTTCAAAGTGATAGTAAAAAACTTGAAGCTCGTTGTCTTGATGTAGCTAAG
>CALKYB010000198.1 GCA_938003565.1 uncultured bacterium | reverse complement strand
GTTCTCTTGGTCACCGTCAGTCGACTTGAAAAACGGATTAATTTCCACGATTAAAAGCTTCTCTACGTGAGCGCTAAAAATATTCGAAACTTTTCAATTATTGCCCATATCGACCACGGTAAGTCGACACTCGCGGATCGTATACTAGACGTTACTGAGGCTGTTAGTGATCGTGAGAAGAAGGAGCAATTGCTAGACAATATGGATGTCGAACGAGAGCGGGGGATAACAGTTAAATCTCGCTCGGTTTGTTTAAACTATAAGGCGAAGAATGGGGAAGTTTATAAATTAAATTTAATTGATACCCCTGGTCACGTAGACTTTCACTATGAAGTTTCTAGAAGTTTGTCTGCTTGTGAGGGTGCACTACTGGTTGTAGATGCTGCCCAGGGGGTTGAAGCCCAAACGGTCGCAAATGTTTATGAGGCTATTAACTGTGACTTAACTATTTTACCTGTTTTAAATAAGGTTGATTTGCCGACAGCAGATCCTGAGCAGGTTAAAAATGAAATCGAGGATATTATAGGGCTCTCCACTGATAACTCTTGCGATGTTAGCGCTAAAACAGGGCTGGGTGTTCCAGAGTTGCTAGAAGAAATCATTGAAATATTTCCGGCTCCGGAGGGTGATAAGGATAAACCTTTGCGCGCTTTACTTTTTGATTCATGGTTTGATTCATATCAGGGAGTAGTTATTCAGGTCCGAATTATTGATGGATCTATTAAAAAAGGGCAGAAGATTAAGTTTATGCAAACTGGAGCGATCCATGATGTGGTTGATCTTGGGGTTTTTAATCCTTTTCCAGTTTCCGTTAAAGAGCTTGGCGTTGGGGAGGTAGGATTTATTGCCGCAGGTATTAAGGACATCCATGATGCAAAAGTTGGTGATACTATAACCAATCCAAAAAAATCCTGTGATGAGCCCCTAGATGGATTTGAAGAAGTAAAGCCAATGGTTTTTAGTGGTCTTTACACCTCTGAATCTTCAGACTATCCAGCCCTTAGAGAAGCATTAGGAAAGTTACAGCTTAATGATGCCGCTCTTAGTTTTGAACCAGAAACTTCCTCTGCTTTAGGGTTTGGTTTTCGCTGTGGTTACCTTGGTCTTTTGCACATGGAGATTGTCCAAGAAAGATTGGAGCGAGAATTTAATTTATCTTTGGTTACAACTGCACCTACTGTAGTTTATAAGGTTACTCTTAAAACAGAGGAATGTCTTGAAGTTGATAATCCTGCTTTTTTCCCCGAAATAGGTTCGATTCAGCATGTTGAAGAACCGGTCATTACCGGGACTATACATACTCGAAAGGAGTACCTCGGAGCGGTGTTGAAGCTGTGTGAAGAGAAACGAGGTGTTCAACAATCTCTTGATTTCTATACTGGAGATCGAATTCGTCTGGTCTATCAATTGCCCTTAAATGAAGTTGTGATAGATTTTTACGATCGGCTTAAGAGTGCTACCAAAGGCTACGCTTCTTTTGATTATGAGCTTCAAGGTTATCAAAAAAGTGATTTAATTAAGCTGGATTTAAAAATTAACGGTGAACCCCTAGATGCTCTTAGTGTGATTATTCATAAAGATAGAGCTTTCTTTTATGGTCAGAAGTTGGCTGAGAAAATGAAAGAGCTTATAGATCGACATATGTTTGATATTGCCATTCAGGCTGCTATTGGAACAAAGGTAATAGCCAGGACTACAGTTAAAGCTCTTCGAAAAAATGTGACTGCGAAATGTTATGGCGGTGACATAACACGAAAAAGAAAACTTCTTGAGAAGCAAAAAGCTGGTAAGAAAAGAATGAAGCAGGTTGGATCGGTTACTATTCCACAGGAAGCTTTCCTGGCAGCGCTAAAGCTCGATCAGTAATGCTTGGTTTAGCTGAAGAGACTGATAGTTTTGATACTACAAAGTCTGATAGTACAGTTTTAGTGCTAGATAATTGTATTTCCTATTCTGAAGGACGTAGTATCCAAGAGGATCTAGTCGAGAAAAGAAGAAGAGGCCAGATCGTTGATACTTGGTTTTTTTGTGAGCACTTTGACACTGTGACCTTGGGGAAACGTACTTCTGCTCGCGATATCAAAAAGGCCAAAGAGTTAAAAAGGGATTTTGATTTGCACCATGTTTCGAGAGGTGGAGAGTTATCTGTTCATTGCCCGGGAATCTATATGATTTATCCAGTGGTGGATATTAGAGAGAAGGGGGCAGGGGTTAGGGATTTTGTGATTTCTGGTCTCGAGGCTATCCGAGAAGCTTGCTCAAGCATAGAGCTATCGAAGTACGGTGAGTTTTTTGTTGATCAATGTCGTCCAGCGGTTTGGTTTAAACCTCATATTGGTGCTCCTAAAAAGCTCGCCTCAGTCGGCCTGAAATTTGAAGGGGCAGTTAGTAACCACGGATTTTCTGTCAATATTGATAATTCCTTAGACCTAATTAGCAAGTTTGATTCTTGTGGCCTATCAGGGGATTCCTACTCCACGCTTCTTGAGGAATGTCGTAGTAGAAAGGATTTAAAAGAATACTTCAATCCTCTAGATTTTCGGCGTTTAATAAGAAATAAAATCTCCTCAATCTAGGGGAAAATTAGCGTTATAACTTTTAAGCTACCATTTTACTTTGTCCTACATCTATAGTTCACAGGCACTTATTCCCGTCGAGGATTAGAGAATATAGAGACTTCCTAGTTTAGACTCTTTTCTGATCCGGGGATTGTCGATGGAGTGAGCGATTTTGAGTAGCCCTAGGCAGGGAGGTGATATTTTGCTTGTGGGGGTCAATTGTGTTTTGAAGAATACGTCTCTTATTATTTTGGAGTAAATAGTTTTGTCTACATCTTCGGTAACAACTGCAGCTGGGAAAAGAGTATACGTACTTGGGGATATCCACGGCTGTGTCGCGGAAACTGAGGCAATGCTTAACTACCTAGTTAGTAGTGAGGCACTGACCAAAGAAGATTTAGTATTGTTTCTTGGAGACTATATCGACCGCGGCGCTGAATCTAATCAGGTGTTAGATTTGTTGATCGGTTTTAAGAAATCGTGGCCGTTGACTAGGTTCCTCAAAGGTAATCATGAGGACATGATGTTAGATTTTCTCGGCTTTGGGGGAAAGTTGGGAAGTGCTTATCTCTACAATGGTGGACTTGAGACTATACAAAGCTATGGACTTTCTGTTTTTGCCCCGGCTGATGAAATGATTGCCGCGATTCCAGACTCCCATTTAGAATTCCTAAAAGCCCTAGATAGTATCCTGGTTGTTGGTAACTTCATTTGTGTGCACGCTGGTTTGGATCCCATGGTTGGGCTAGATGACCAGGTGGATAGTAATATTCTATGGATCCGAGAAGAATTCATTGGTGTGGAGCATGATTTTGGTAAGACAATTATTTTTGGTCACACACCGCATAAAGATATTTTGAGACATTTGCCCTATAAAATTGGTTTGGATACTGGTTTAGTGTTTGGCCATAAATTAAGCTGTCTAGAGCTGACATCTGGAGCCGTATTTGAGGTGGCAAAGGACAGCTCAAAGGTTGAAGCTAAGGGCAAGATAAAGCTTTAATAGTAATTTCTAAAGTTAGTAACTACCCTGGTTCTGTCTTCTCGTTGCTGAGAAATTGCCTAATTTAGTAGAAACCCCAAAGGTTACTAGGCTTGACTGATTGACTCTATTTACCTAGTATTTTGACTTCTTTTTATCCCCTAGGATAAGCTCTGCCGACTTGGCGAGATAATATATATGGCGATGTAGCTCAGCTGGTTAGAGCGCGGAACTCATAATTCCGAGGTCAGTAGTTCAAGTCTACTCATCGCTACCATTTTTTTGGTAATTGGTTTACCTTTTAGAATGGAGCCCTTAGCCGTTTTAGTATTTTTCTCGATTAAATATGGTCTGTCTAAATGAAATATCTTAGAGAACTCGCACTAACAGGTTGTCTTTTGGTCTGTTTTGGTTGTAGTTCCTCAGTTGGGGGGATTGGTGAGAACCCATTTGCAAATGTGTCGACTTCACAATTAAAAAGTTTTGAGCCCGCCGCAATCAACAAGGTTGGGGTCGTGCCGCTGAAGATTGAGGGGAGTGCAGCTAAACTAAGCCAGGCCTCTGAGCGAAAACTAACTCAAAAACTTTTTGATTCATTCGACTCCTATACGACGCTAGAGTTGGAGCTTCTAGAAGATAGTGCTCACCGTGGCTCAGTAGAGCAAATTGCCAAAAACTTGGCTAAGACTTCTGATGTTCAGGGAGTTCTATTTGGTGTTGTCAAAGATAACAGCGGAGATGAGAGTCTTTTGGCTCGTCCGAATGAAAGCATTCCGGTTCGGTTTAATCTTTGGTTATACGATAAGGTGCAAAATCAGATAGTTTGGTCAGCACAATTTCAAGATTCCAACCAGCCTTTGAGTTCGAACTTATTTGCCATAAAAAGGTTTTTTAATAGAGGGGGGTCGTACAGGAGCAGCTTAAGAATTCTACAGGATGGTTTTAGGGAAGCTGCAAGAAGTATCGAGAAGGTTCGCCAACCTTGATGTTAATTTAATTCAACAATGAAGTTAAGTTATGAATATAATAGCTGCCGCTATCCTAGGGCTGGTTCAAGCGGTAACAGAATTTTTACCGGTTAGTTCTTCAGGTCATCTCGCATTGACCCAAGGGTTGTTTCAAAAATATTTTGATTTAAAATCCGTTCCTATTTCATTTGATGTTTTTCTCCACTTTGCAACCTTGCTGGCGACTGCAGTGTTTGTCAGAAAAGATATTTTGAGAATTTGTAAAGGTTTGCTCTCGGGCGACCCTTGGAGCCAAAGAGTTAG
>CALKYB010000197.1 GCA_938003565.1 uncultured bacterium | reverse complement strand
CTCCCCTACCAACTCCTCCATCCCGTAGTCTGCTTGAGAAATAGAAGTTGAGTTAAAGGTATTGGTGAAAATAATGTCTGAGCCTGCATTCAAGTACTTCTGGTGAATTTCTCTAATAATATCAGGTTGGGAAAGAGTTAAAAGGTCATTATTTCCAACAAGGTCGGAACTCCAATCAGAAAATCTTTGAGATCGAAAATCTTGCTCACCTAAACTATACCCCTGAATCATCGTACCCATCGCACCGTCAAGCACAAGGATTCGATCTCGTAGTATCCTTTCAAGTTCTTTTATGGATCGACGCATGGAAAAATTGGGGATAGATTAAAAAACAAATACAACTATTGTGCGACTTAAAATACGGCTTACAAAAACTTAGCCAGCATTCATAGATTGAATGAACTTGTCAGCTTCGTTTATTGACGCCTCCATTTCACGAATCAAGTTCGAAACGTCTTGCTCGACAACCACAAGCTCTCCCTTCAGGGAGGAAATAGCACGAGCATTCAAATTATGCTTTAAGAACATGACCTGATCTCTGAAAGCCGACAAAACAGGATCAATTCTAGCCTCGGCTTTTCTCATAGCTTTAAGCAAATCTTCATACTTATCTTCAGTAGCATCAAATTTCCTGGAGCTTTCACGTCGTAATTGAGCACTCTGGTAGGTATCAATTTCCTTCTCCCACTCTTTAAACAAAGCCTTTGCCACTGATTCAACAGAATCGATTCTATCTTTTACGGCCTCAGCCCTGGACTCACTGCGCTCAAAAGACTTGTTTAGAGTATTATACTTGGACTCAAGTTCTCCTCCTTTGAAATTAACAACAGAAGTAAACTTTTCAAGAGCTGAAGCAAACTCTTCTTTAGCCTCGGTCTGAGCCTTCTGCACTTTTTCAACACGACTAACCAAAATATCTCTTTTGTGATAGCCGGCCTTCTCAAGTGCGTTAAAATAAGCTCGCTGACAGCCCAGAAATCCTCCTGCTACTAAGAGGACAAGAAGAAATGATCGACGAAAAGACACAGAAGTCAGAGAAGGGGCTCGTTTTATAATTTGTGAACTAAAACTATTCGATTTCATGAGAATCCTGGCAAAAATATCTTTTATTCAATTGTCCCTTGGGCCGTTCAACTAACCTCCCAAACACGCGGAGCTAATCTACAATTTGAACTTGCTAAGCGCAATCTATTTCCGACTGCATTAGTTGGTTTTTGGGACAGGCCTTACTCCTGCCGCATTTAGAAAACTTTGAATGAAAATCGAATCTGGGTATTATGCCGATCAACTTAAGTAAATCCTTTTGCCTATAGGTTCAAATGAAGCATTCCCTAAGATTTTTATTAGTTCTCTTCTTTCTTTCAGCTTGCAGTGCGGGGAGCAGAGTTATGCCAGAAGTGGCTCTTTCTTCCGTTAAAGTTGAAAATATCGGCCTTCTCGAAAGTGAAGCTATCTTCACAGTAAGAATTGATAACGATAGTGAACAAAGCCTAAGTGTTGGCAAAGGTATTCACCGATTCTACCTAAATAATCTATTTATTGGAAAGGGTTACTCTAACAACCCAATTGATGTCGAGCCGTTTAGTTCAATAGAACATCCCGTGTCAGTAAAACTAAGTAACATTGCGGTTCTAGACAATTTCCAAGAGCTTATGACCAAACCGGAATTAAACTACAGAATTGATAGCGAACTTCAAAGCAAATCCCTCTTCAGAGAATCTTACAAGACCAGTCACGAGGGGAGGATCGGCTTAGGATCTTCAAGGTAGCGTTACTTAACTATTCCTAGAAACCCATAGCAAGCCAAATCCAGCGATGGATAAGGAAGCTGCCATAAGGAGAAAGACCCATACAGGAATTTTTGCTTGTTCGGCTTCAGTCGCTCCGTCTATTCCCACTGCAGCCATAGTCGATGCATCTATCGCACCTACTCCAGTCGCATCGCCAGACTGCTCAGGATCAGCTAGCATAGCCCTTGCGTTGTCCAACTCATCGGGATCAACATCTCCAAGTGAAGCTGCGTCATCAGAAACATTAGCAGAAGCGTCTTCAGTAGTAGCCAGTTTCTTATCTATCCCAGTTTCTACTTGATCGGCAACCTGCTCAGCTACATCCGTGCTGTCAGAGATCTTACCCGCCACTTTACTCTGGACCGCACCTAGTTTCCTGTAAGGGGCCTTTTCAGCTTTCCCTATCTTTGCAAGAGCTAACTCTTCACTACTTTTTTCGCGAACATTACCCTTTCCCGAAGCCCTACTCTTTCCAAGATTAAAAAGACTGGCGAACGCACCAGAAGCTTTCTCTTTAACTGAATCAAAGGGAGAAACTTTACCCTGTGCACCAGCTACAACGACTGTCTCAGCAGCAACCCCCTCGGTCTTTAAACCAGTAGTTTTCTCAAGGCGAGACAACTCTTTGGCTATTGCTTCCAGTTCAGCAGCAGGCTTCTTACCTCCAACTTTTCCTAGAGAGGCTCTATCCATCCTAGCAGCTCTAATCGCCTTCGCTGAGCTTGCAAGCTTCTGCTTTGTCTTCGAAGCTTTACCAAGCTCCGCCTTAACCTGCTCTGACTCTACAGTCCCCTGTATCTGTTTAAGTAACGCACAACCACTAAAATTGATCGAAAGAAAGACTATTAAAGAAACGGCCAAAATAGATTTTGCAAACGAACCAACAAAAAACTTGTTAAGGTTGATTAACTGTAAAGATTTAGACATCGAATTCGAGCTCCACATGATCTGTTCCACGTCTAGCTAAAACATCTAACTAACAGTTTAGAGGAAGGCGATACGTTAATAAAAACACTAAATTGCGTATCTGCAATTTTTTCTACGATATTATTGAGGGGTATTTTTGTCAATAATAATTATTCCTAAATTAAGATAAAACTTTAAGAAAACCCACATTACCCACAGATTTAGTAACTTAAAGTGGGGCGTAATTATCTAGGAAAGTAGTTTGAATATTAATTTAAAGTAGAAGCAGTTGCTTAAGGAAACTATCAACTTCTCAACAGTCTCTGATACAACTCTAAATATCTATCAACAGTTTGTGAAATATTAAAATTATTATGAATTCTCTGATTGGCAGCTTTCCCATGCTGAACCAGCACATCTCGATTCTCATAATAATAAAGAATCGCTGAAGCCAAATCTTCCGAATCGCCTGGACTAACTACGGTACCAGAATCACCACTTTGAACAATCTCGGGCATACCACCAACCTTTGTAACAACTGCCGGAACCCCTACTGCCATCGCCTCAATAACTCCCTTGGGCAACCCCTCTCGTTTCAATGAAGGCATAACAAACAAATCACTGGCTCCAGCATACCTCCAAGCCTCTGGTTTAAACCCAAGGTAATGCACTCGTTCTGCGAGACCTCGAGAGTGAAGCTCTCGAGCTAGATCTTTCTTGTTTGAATTGCCAACC
>CALKYB010000196.1 GCA_938003565.1 uncultured bacterium | reverse complement strand
GGTGGGTCCCAGCTCGGGGTGTCTATTGAGCCATCGATTTACAGCATCCTTTCCAGCATTGTAAGAGGCAATAGCGAAAACTTCTTGATCTCTATAGCTTTGAATCAAGCCGCTTAGATGTTTTGTCCCTAGTCTAATATTTACCTCAGAGGAGAATATATCCTCTTCGGCTGTTAGGCCTTCTGCCCGAGCTGTTTTAGGCATTAGTTGCATAAGACCCTGAGCACCAACTGGAGATCGAGCAAACCGGTTGAAGTGACTTTCAGTTCTACTAAGTCCAAATAAGAGAGGCAGTGGCACGCCGTAGTGTTCGGATGCCCTTTGGTAGTCTTCCAAGAATGGCATCGGGTAGTAAAGTTCTGTCAATAGAGCATTGCATCTAGCGATAGATCCACTTTGTTTAGAGCCAATTCTTCTTAATGCGCGGCCAGCTAGTCTGAGGGCATTTGAGGGGTTACCTGAGATATCAAACGCTTTGGATGCTGTGGCATAAGAAGCAAGCTTCTTGCTAGTTACAGAACTGCGAAGAGAAGGTAGATGTCTTGCGAGATGCCAGTTTACCTCATGAAAGGATAAGTCGTTTAGGCCTTCTTCGCCAAGAACTGTGAGTCTCTCTAATAAATCTGGGTCCAGAGTGTTTTCGCAGGAGCCAGTGAAGGACTCTTTCGAGAGCAATGTGCGTTCTAAGGAATCTTGAGAGTTTAGTAGGGAATAATAGTCAAGCTTTGATGAGAGTGGTTTGGGATTGCCAGGGATTGCTTTAAGATTTTTTAAGTCCTGTGTCTCCCAAAACGCAGCATGGTAGTGAAGATCAAAGTTTTTAAGTTTGAAGGCAGCAACCTTTAATTTTGAAAAAATTTCTTTTGATTTCTTTGGATGGTGATTGCGAAAGTATAGCCAGGCTAGGCGTTTTAGAGATTTAAGGTAGTAGCGCTTATCTAAACTTGTTGCTCCGCTATATCGACCACTGTATTTCTTATCAAAGTTTTCTACCACTGAGAAGTATTTTTCCTTGGCCTCCACCAATGATTTTATTTCCTCCAGAATCCTACCTTCAATATAGGCAACTTCGTTTTTAAGCTCAGACTTAGGGAATCGACTCTGCAACCCGCTAATTAATTTTAGTGCTTCTCGGTGTTCATTTTTATTCCACTGAATGTGTATCGCTTTTAACATTGCAACATCGGCTGAGCCTTGGGAACCAGAGCCAATAATTTGATTTAGCACGTTATCGGCTTCGTCGATTCGTTTCAGGGAACGTAGGATTCTCTCTTCTTTAACTAAAATTTCGATACTAGCGGCCGACTTACCTTCTGTAATGAGTTTAGCCTTTTCTAGGAAAGTGTAGGCTCTCTTGGGTTTTCTAGCTTTTAAAAGTAAATCAACACTATCTAAAGTATTAGGTAAGTCTTTTGATCCCTTAGTTGCTAGTGATTCTAGCTTTTCAAAAGCAAGATTAAATAGAGGGCTAGTCGGATAGTCCTTCGCTAATTTTCGGTATAGTGCAGAAGCTTGCTTCGTCTTGCCAGATTTTTCAGCTCTCTTAGCTTTTAGTAACTGAAGCTCAGGTAGGAGCTCATTGCGTTTGGCGTTTCTAAGAAGAGCTTCAAGTTTTGATAGTTCAGTTCCTGTCAGGTTCTCAGGATGCAGTTCAGCCTTTATCCGGCAAAGTCCAAACCAAGCATCGGGGTAAGCTGCCGTATCTTTTCCAACCTTGTTGTAGAGTTGTTGGGCACTCTTGAAGTCGCCGAGTTGCTCTTGAGCTTTGGCTGACTTAACGAGAATCCAATGATCAAATTTTTTGTCTAGTCGTCCCAGCCTATCGAAAGTTTCTGCCTGGGCAGTCGCGTCTAAACCATCTATTTTTTTTAAAGCTTCTATTGGCGAGAGGTAATTAAAGTTTCCAAGTCCAATAAGAAGCAGGGCGGCTAGTGACAGAAATCCGACATTGACAATGGATATTTTTGCTTTTTCCGTGGTGAAATGTAGGAGTTCACAATTGCGGCTCCAAAAGTATTTTACAAGCAGAGTTTTGGAAAAAAGCATATTGAAAATTTTGTGGCGCGAGTTTGAACAAAAAGAGGTGAGCTAGAACTTTCTATGGGTTTAGCAGATCACCATTACTAGTTTTCTATACAGCTTGTATGATGATTAGGCGAGTGAAAATTGTTGAGATCTTTGGGGTATTTCTCAGCCTTAGAAGTGGGGTGGGTTTGTCGAAAACATATCATCCTACCCAGCCTTTAATTAGTATGTCATTATCTGATAATAGTGATAGGTTGCCCACCGAGAAGGGTTATCAAGGGGCTGTTCAAAGCATTTTTACTGTGCTTTTCGCCACTTAGCTGTAGCCTTAGCTTGAAAAACTAAATTTAAAAGGAGAGAGTTGCATGCGTCCGTCGATGCGTGAAAAATTGGCTCAGATTGAGCAGAGGTATTTAGAGCTTGGCTCAATGTTGAGTGACCCAGAGGTTATTTCTAACAGAAATAAGCTGCGAGACTTGTCGGTTGAGCATTCTGAATTATCCGAGATTGTTGCAGCGTTTAAATTGTGGAAAAAAGCCGATAGTGAGTTTGTTGGAGCTGAAGAGCTAGCCGAGTCTGCTGAAGATCCAGAAATGCGGGAGCTTGCAAGAATTGAAAAAGAAGATTTGAAGTTAGAGCGTGAGAAGCTGAGAGAAGAGCTGATTATCCTTCTGATTCCTAAAGATCCTAATGATGATAAAAATACTATAATAGAAATTCGCGCGGGAGCGGGAGGGGATGAAGCAGCATTGTTCTCTGAGCAGCTATTTACGGTCTACTGTAGATTCGCTGAGAAGCAGGGTTGGAAAACAGAGATGCTTAGTAGTTCCAAGTCATCTGTTGGTGGTTTTAAGGAGGTTATAGCTCGAATTGATGGTCGGGGAGCTTTTAGTTTATTTAAGTATGAAAGTGGTGTGCACAGAGTGCAGCGAGTGCCTCAGACAGAGACTCAAGGGAGGGTGCATACCTCAACTGTAACCGTTGCGGCTCTTCCCGAGGCGGAAGAAGTCGATGTTAAGATTGATGAAAAAGATTTGCGGATTGACGTCTTTCGAGCATCTGGGCCTGGTGGTCAGAGTGTAAATACTACTGACTCAGCGGTGAGAATTACTCATGAACCATCTGGCTTAGTTGTGACCTGCCAGGATGAAAAATCTCAATTGAAGAATAAGAACAAAGCAATGTCAGTGCTGAGAGCTCGACTTTATGATTTGGAGCAGGCGACCTTAGATGCGGAGCGCAGTGAGGATCGGAGATCTCAGATCGGAACTGGAGATCGATCGGAGAGAATTAGAACTTACAACTTTCCACAAGGGCGAATCACTGATCATCGAATTAACCTAACCCTTTATCAATTAGATGATGTAATGGGAGGTGATTTGAAACTAGTTTCAGACCCTCTCCAAGCACACTATCGGGCGGAGTCGCTTAAGGGTGACGAAGACTCCTAGGATGACCATCAGGGAGTTACAGCGGCTCGGTAGGCAAATTTTTAGTGAATCTGCCTCCAGAGAACTACAAAACACTATTCACTTGGACGTCGACTTAATTATTCTAGAGGTTTTGTTGAGCCCAAATATGGGGAGTTGCGGAGAAATTGCTCCTAGTAAAGATATTAGTTGGTTGTATGCACGTTTGGATGAACCCGTTTCGGATAAGCAACTACAGAGTGCGAAAAGCCTTTTTCTTCGCAGGAGCAGGGGGGAGCCTTTTGCCTATCTTATTTCAAGAAAGGAGTTTTTTGGACGGAACTTTCTGGTTTCGAAAAATGTATTGATTCCAAGACCTGAAACAGAGTTGCTAGTGGAGCGAGCCTTAGAGAATATAGATTGTATTTTAGAGAAAAGGCATTGCCTGGTGCTGGAGCTTGGAGTGGGGTCTGGATGTGTCATAATTTCTATTCTGCTTGAGCTAATGTCCCGACGAGGCTTGTCAGTTGGTGAGCTTTGTAATTCTAATGCCTACTCTTTTGTCGGAGTCGATGTTTCCCAGAAGGCTATAGATGTTGCTAGGCAAAATGCTTCCATGTTTAAAGTTGATAAATTTGTTGAGTTTAAGCTGGGTAGCTGTTTCGAACCTATTGAAAGTTTATCTGCTCGTTTTTCTTCAATACTGGTTGTAAGCAATCCTCCTTACATAGCGCTAGATGAGCAGTTGCCTCTGTCTGTCGGTGGTTTTGAACCGGAAGTTGCCCTTAGGGCTGGGAAGGAAGGCCTCGATATTATTGCTGAAATAATTGGAGGGTTGAGGTCTTTTTCTTTAAAGGAAAAGACTGTTTTACTAATGGAAATGGGCTATAGTCAGCGGTCTCAGGTGGAGGGGATTTTGGTTGAGAAAGGCTTTGATGATTTTGACTTTTTGAAAGATTTAGCTGGCTTGGAGAGGATGCTTGAACTTCGATTTAATTAGATTGAGCATTTTGTGAATTGAGAAAGTCGTCAGATAGATTGTAGGGAAGATTTGGCTGAATTTTTAAAAATTATTGGCGGTAAAGAACTACGAGGAGAAGTGGAAGTTTCAGGGGCAAAGAATTCTGCTTTGCCTTTATTAATTTCGGGTCTGCTCTCTACTGAAAAGACTGTTTTTACTAACGTACCAGGTCTTGAGGATATTTCAGTAACTCTTAGGCTGCTAAAGTCGCTTGGCGCTGAAATTTCTTGGCAGGACAAGAGAGTTGAGATTACGACACCCCAGATCGTAAGGACTGAAGCTTCATATAGTTTGGTACGCTCCCTTAGAGCTTCTTTTTGGGTTTTAGGACCCCTGCTTGTTAGAGCAGGTGAAGCCAGAGTTTCTTTGCCTGGTGGTGATGCTATAGGGGCCCGACCAGTGGATCTTCATCTCAAAGGATTGGAATCTCTTGGAGCAGATATTAAACTTCAGCATGGTGTAGTAACCGCGAGTGCACCCAATGGTCTTCATGGTGCACATATAGAATTGGGTTTCCCATCAGTTGGTGCGACCCATCAGATTCTAATGACAGCTGCTCTAATACCCGAAGAAACTGTAATTACTGGTGCGGCTGCCGAACCCGAAGTGGTTGAACTAGCACAACATCTTCAGCGTGGCGGTGTCTCAATTGAGGGTGCTGGAAGTTCGACTATTAAGATTTTTGGTGTCGACAACTTAGCTCCAGCAGAAACGGAAGTACTTGGAGATAGGATTGAAGCGGCAACTTACTTAGCTGCTGTTGCAATGTGTGGTGGTGAGGTTACTCTTAGTAGGGTTAAACATGAAAATCTAAGTGCTACACTTGATATTTTAAAAGCAGTTGGGTGCAACTTAGAGTTAAAACAA
>CALKYB010000195.1 GCA_938003565.1 uncultured bacterium | reverse complement strand
CCTTGGTGAACAATCTTGCCTTTATCAATGAACAGCAAGTCATCGCACATATCCTCCAATTCGCTGAGGATATGAGAACTAATCAACATCGTCTTACCTTCTTCAGCCATAGCTCGAATAAGGTGCTTGAAGTGAAGACGGGCTTTTGGATCAAGACCAGCAGCTGGCTCATCAAGAATGAGAAACTCTGGATCAGAAATTAGAGTTCTTCCTAAGCAAAGTCTCTGAGACATTCCTTTTGAAAGTGTCTTTATTTCTCGATCACTTAGTTTATCCAATTCGGTAAACTCCATAATCTCTTTCGATCTAGCTCTAAGCTCCTCTCCCTTAAAGCCATAAGCTCTAGCAAAGAAGTCTATATACTCTGCCACTGTAGTTTTCCCGTATACACCGAAGGCATCAGGCATCCAGCCGATCCTAGGTTGAATAGAGCTAGCATTCTCCCAAGCGCTCTCCCCTCGATAGAGAATCTCTCCTCGATCAGGATGGTCCAGCAAACTCATTATACGCATTAGAGTCGTCTTCCCTGCTCCATTCGCACCGACAAAACCAATTACTTGCCCCTCCTGAATAGAAAAATTGACGTCATCCAGCGCTCGGACATCAATAAAACTTTTATCTACATTTTTTACTTCAATTAGTGCTGGCGAATCTGTAGTCATACTAAAACCCGAAAAATATTAGATCAAAAAACTTTACAGCTAACCCTTAACCTCAAGCGGACCCGAGACAAATGTTTCGGTCGCTCTCCACTTAGTTCCCTCAAACCAAGAGATTGCATAGTGCGATCCACTCTTGGTACTAGCGAAAAAATAGTTTTTTCTATCTAGAACTTTGTTATTTACTTTCTCAACCGCATCAGAAAATTTTGCCAATTTTAAATTAACTTTAGTAGCTAAAGATAGTTGGGTTCGCTCTCCAGGCACAATTTTTGATGCCATCCAAACGACACCTTGTCTATCTCGATAGTGAAAATTATCTAAGGTCACTGGCAAGCTGGAGCTAACAAATAAATTGCTATTTTCACTAACTAAAGAAAGCTTCGAACGAGTCTTCGATACTTTCTGAAGTAAATGATGTCCATAAGTTCTATCTTTTAGAAAATCCCCTAAGAGATCATGACGCTCTCCGCTATAGCGGCTTGAGAACTTATATTTACCACGATTATACCTCCGCCCACTTGAAACATCTTTCTCTTCAGAGGCCATAGCTGCTACTCTAAGCATGACGTCGTCACTTAGGGACATTTCACGACTTAGAACAGTTCCAGCTCTTACCCCCTGCTCCTGAAACACTAATTCTCGACCATTCTTAGAATCTAAAATGACTGCAAGATTTCTCTCCCCCTTGACACCAAACCCATCTCCAAACATTACAATTGAAACTATTCCAGCGCTGAGCAAAGTTGATAAACCCGCTAATTTAATAAAAGCTGCAACTGGTGAGCTCTGGGCCATTCTCAACAAACAAATTATAAAAACTAAACCTGTGTATATAAAGAGACAAATCACACTTAGGGTTTTGATCCAAGAATCATCGAACTCTAAAAAGCCAGTCCAGGGAACCTTTGACGCTACCGGTGAGGAACTAAAGTCGACTGAGGTAAGAATCGAACTGTCATGCCCCTCTAAAAGAGGTATATAGCCTCGATAGTCTGCAACCATATCCTCAAAAGAATCAGGGCTTAAGTCCACAACCCTCCCCAGACCAAAAGATTTTTCTTGAGAAAGCGCAGAGGTCCAGTAAGTAGAACTAGACTGTGGTTGATCCAAATCTCTGACTCGCTCAACCGGAAGCTTTCCTACCAAGAATAAAGAACCGCCTTGCATCACCCAAGAATCTAAGGCATCTTTTTGAATTTTCTTAATAGAACTATACTCACTTCCAGTCAGCCAAACTTGTTTAGCTGGCAAATAGGCTCTCCAATTATGCGGTAGGGCTTGTTTGGAAATTAGGGCGCCGGAGAAATCATACGCACCGGCACTTTTTCTTCTAACGGCATCATTCTTATTACCTTTCTTTTTCTCGAAGGCATCCCTTGACCGACCGAAATCTAATTTCAATTCTGAATGAAAATCTCTAAGCTCAGAACCGATTAAAGTGCGAGGGGTATAGGCTTTTCCGTACTGCTCCTCTCTAGGAATATGAATGTGTTTAGTCCCTGAAACTCCTACTCCGGTTAGACGAAGAGAACAGTAAGCTGAGCTTCCATTCTCGTGATTCAAATAAGTATTAGCTATTAACTTGAATCTCTTTTTGCTGACCGGAGGAACCGACATCTTGTACTCAAAACTTCCTGTACCACCTGATGAGCCGTGATAATTGCATTCGGAGGTAATTTTCCAATCTCCTTCCTCTCCCAACTTATTAGTAACTTCAACTTGAAGGGGCAACAAACCTAAGCTGGGGTCGGATCCATATATGGTACTAACAACTATCTCGGCTGAATTCGAGGAAAGAACCTTCTCAGACCAACCAGCAACTGCGCTAGAGGTACAACAAAGAGCCAAAAGAAAAGTTAGGTACTTCACAAAGGTCTTCTTCACAGTATCTTCTCCTATAAACCTAAACACCATCCTGCAACAGCGCTGGAGTTGGCTTATTCAAAGGACGCACAGAATTGAGTATCTCAGCTACAACAGAGCGTCCTGTCATACCATCGAGCTTTGCTCGGTAATCAAGAACAATTCGATGATTGATTACGTCCGCTGCAAGTGCTTCAATATCTTCAAAACTTGTATTTGATCTTCCAGCTAAAAGAGCTCGAGATCTTCCAGCTGCGGCCAATGCTATAGCGGCTCGAGGACTAGCACCGAATCGAATCCTTTCTCCCGCACCTTCATTCGCGTGAGTAGCATCAACCAGTCTTGCGATGAAATTTGCAACAGATGGAGGAAGGTAGACCTGCTTAGCCATATCCATATATTTGACCAACTCCTCTCGGGTAAGAACCTTCTCCACCGAGATATCTACCCCAAGCGTTCGATTGGAAATAATTTTCTCTAGAACCTCACTACCACCAGGTTTGAGGTGTAATTTGAAGAGGAATCTGTCCAACTGCGCCTCTGGCAATGGATAGGTTCCCTCGAGCTCAATTGGATTTTGGGTAGCTACGACAAAGAACGGATTGGGCAGATTGTGAGTCTCACCCATCACCGTAACTCGCTGTTCTTGCATGGCTTCGAGTAAAGCTGACTGAGTTTTGGGACTAGCCCTGTTAATTTCGTCGGCAAGAACTAAGTTCGCAAAAATAGGGCCAGCTTGAAAGACAAACTTTCTTTTACCGTTTTCCTCTTCGAGCACGGGGTTCCCCGTAACATCCCCAGGCAGAAGGTCTGGAGTAAACTGAACCCGGGAAGGATCTAGATCAATTGCCTTGGAAAGAGCTTTTACAAGTTCAGTCTTTCCCAAACCCGGCGTTGATTCAAGTAGAATGTGTCCACCAGAGAGTAAACCCGTTATAACCGAGTCTATCAATGCTTCCTGAGAAAACAGAACATTCTGAAGAACCCGCCGCAACTCGCCAAGCTTCTCCCCAGCCTCTATTAACTGCTCTTCACTAACTTTATTCTCACTCATAAGCTCTTAAAAATAACGCAAACGTTAGGATCAAAAATTGAAAACTATTGTTTTTAGAACAGCAACAGCTACTTAAAGTACTTTCGCAAAATTTTAGCTTCGCCAGGAGTAAACTCACTTAAGTTAGCCGCTCTTCCTCCAAACGAACTAGCGCTTGGAGAAAATGAAGACTCTTTTCCTTCCGGCGAAACAGAACTCTCATCAGGATTGGCTAAGTTCTCAGTCTGAAACTCATCAAGTTCTGGAAGGTCAGAAAGTGAATTTAGTTTCTCACTAATTTTTGATGTGATTTTTGGTGATTTCTCTTCTAATTTTAAAGGAGCAGATTCCCCCCCACGACCAGGCCCGGGTGTATCACCCTGCTCCTCAGAGTTCCCCTCTCCTTCACTATCCCCAGGCTGAGGCGCTGAACATTGCCCCTCACCGCTTCCTGACTGACCAGGACTATCACAAGTTTGGGAGCTTTCTCCTTCCTGAGAATCCCCTGCCTGTTCACCATTCTTACCACTACTCGAAGATTTTTCCCCTAAAGCTTGGCCTAATTTGTCTTTTTTCTCTTTAAGCATTTTCCGCAATTTCTTTTGCTGCTCGGCCGAAAGCTTATTTTCATCCAACTTAAAGGACTCACTAAGCTCCTGTCGTAGTTCGGGAGACATTTTCATCTCGCCCTCTGCCAAAGATTCCAGAGACTTCTCCAATGACTCGGCTTCCGACTGAGAAAGTTGAGAATCTTCAACGTAACTCTCTAAACCCTGTAATTTTGAAAATAGCTCCTTGGAACTCTGCTCCAACTTATCTGAGAGGTTGTCTAGCGCTTCAAGGCTATTCTGTTCGTACCACTCTTGAGGCTCCATTTGTTTTAACTGCTCTAGTTGCTCCAACATATTATTTAAATCTTCTTCATCGGCAACTTCAGTTTCTTTAATCTCCTCGATTAAAGCTTCTGCCTCTTTCACGGCTTCTGGAAGTTGGCTGGCAGGGGTCACCAAGGAGTAGGCAGTTTGTACTGGATAGTTATAGGCCAAAATGTAGGCTAAACAGGAAAAAGCCGCAGGCGTCAAAAGAGCTGTCTTTCTCCAAGTCACTCTATCACCCATGAGAGAATCAATAGCCTCTGGATACTCACCTACTCCAGCATAGGCGCTAGAGAGCTTACTATCGAGTCTATTCTTACTCTCAATCTCAATCAAAGCATCAGATAAGCTCAAAAAACTCTTCTTAGAGAACTTAAAAACTACTATTCCCAATAAAACTGCTAAACAACAAGTCACCGGAAAAAATAAAGTCAGATCCCTCCCTGCGAGCCTCAACCACAACAAAACAATGGAAACTAGAAGCGAGAAGACTAAAAAGCATGGGAGAAAATAGCCCAACCAACAGGCCAGGTTATAACGCTTCCGAACTAAGCCGGCTTGTTTCAGCCAGAATTCCTCCATATCATAATCCAATTCTCGAGATCATACCAAACTTCACACATACTCATTTGATGCCCTGACCCTTCTCCAGATGCTAAAAAGAGGTTAGTCTATGAGCAACGAACGAAAAGAGCACTCACGATAAAAGTAGTGCTAAATTTAGGGCTAAATGGTGCTACCCGTTTGAATAACGCCTAGCTAGCAGGAGTAATGTACGAAATACTTGAATTTAATGCGCGAGTTATCGCTGGAGCAACTCTCCTGATTCTTCTTGTTTGGGAAACTGGCGCTCCCTACTTTCTATTCTTTAAGAACAATCACAAAACTCGAACTACCCACGCACTTAAAAATTTGGCGCTTGGCCTACTAAACGTCATAATGATTGCTCTGATATTCGTTCGGCTATGGATGTGGGCGGCAGACTTCTCAACAACAAACGCTACAGGTCTTCTTCGACTCCTATTTCTACCTAGTTGGCTCGAAGCCTGCCTATCAATTCTAATTCTGGATTTCGCAATGTATTGGTGGCATCGAATGAGTCACAAAATTCCATTTCTTTGGCGCTTCCATCGCGTTCATCATTCCGATCCAAAAATGGATGTGACAACCGCATATCGCTTTCATTTTGGAGAAATATTTCTCTCTTCACTCGTCAGGCTAGTCTTAATCATAGTCATCGGCTGCCCACTTTGGCATGTAGCGTTGTACGAAGCTCTAATGTTTCCCGTCGTGCAGTTCCACCATTCTAATATAGCTCTTTGCGCCAAATGGGAGAAAATTCTTGGAAAGTTCATCGTAACTCCAGAAATTCACAAAATTCATCACTCCAGAGACTATCCAGAAACTGATTCTAATTTCACCT
>CALKYB010000194.1 GCA_938003565.1 uncultured bacterium | reverse complement strand
TGTTGGGAACTGAGCCTAGAAGATAGGCCTAGAGTAGAATGTGTTTTTTACTTTAAGTTAGCACGCGCAATTGACTTTGGTTTCATATTTTTATCGTGTTACCGATTCTACTATTATTAAGTTCTACCATAGAAGCAGAATTATGAACCTTTATGTGTGATACCATTTTTCAAAAAACTATTGAGTGCATAGTTTGTCTGAGCAGAAGCGTCTGTTTGTGTTTATGGGTAGCACTCGCATTTGTTTGTATCTATCCCACCCTAGTTTCATCCCAGCAAGGAGATATTCTTTCTCGCTTTGATATTGATGGCTTGGCTTTTAAGTGTGATGGTTGTGAGAGAGTTAGTGAAGAAGTGTGTCGCCTCGACAAAGAACTTATCGCCTGCGGAGAGCTCTTCAGTATTTTACCTGAATCGGCGCGTTCGACAAGAGAATATCCAAATACCTCGGAGTTGATTAGCTTTCTTGAAGCAGGGAGCTCTGGTTCAACTATTTCTTTGGAATATGTGGTTGAGGCATTGTTCTCAAATGATCAAGGAAGGAAAGCGATTGCCGATGGCATCACGAAATTGCCAGATTCTAGCAAGCTGGCTTTGCTGAAGTTTGTACGATCTGGAAATGAATATACGGCGACTAAAGAATTGTGGAAGCTTATAGCTAGTGGGTGGGAGGTTGATAGTTTTCCAATCCGCCTAGCCATTGCTTGTGGGGCGAAGGAAACAGATCTTGTCAATGTGGTTGGTAACAGTCTTGAGAGAAGGGCTAAGCTTGTTGAGAAGGAGTTGAGCGGGGTGTTGCTCTGGATGAGCGATCAATGTCCTGAGTTGAAAGCCAGTGTTGGAAAAGCTGCAAAATTTCTGCAAGCTTGTCAGAGTGATGTTTGGGCCGAAGAGTGTAACGTTAGCTATTTTTTCCCAGTTGTTGATGCAAGTACTAAATTTTTAGAGGAGCTTCAAACGGAGTTATTTTTAGGACGGGCGCCCCAACTGGCAGATTTCGATCGATTACGTCTGTTTTCTCGACTTAATTATCGGGAGAGCAGGACTCCAGCTTTGCATCGTGCAATAGAAACTAGCATCATGAGAATAGAGTCGAGTTCCATCCAGACTATGATGCTTAAAGAGGAAAGATTAGTTTGGAAGATGCTACAGTTTTTTTCTGAAAAAGATTTTGTAATAAAAGATTTAGTAGTAGGGAGCCAGAAGCAGAAAAAAGATTACTCTAAAGTTCTAGTCTTTTTTCTCATACTTGGTTCAGTGTTAGCTTTACTTGGAAAAAGATTTATTTTTGGTGACAGTAGTTTTTCATTTAGCTCAAGAACTAAGAATGACGGGGAGGAGATATGTCAGCTGTTGAAGTACTTTGGGGTTGAGAGGAATGTGGATCAAGAGACACTACATTCTGTATATCGGGCGAAAGCTAAAAAATTTCATCCTGACAATAGTTCTACTGGAGATTCAGAAGAGTTTGAGCGACTTTACCAGCGCCATAAGCGTTTAAAGGAGCTTTTGTACTAAAAAATTTTAAGACTTTAGTTTGAGCCCTATATTATTGGGCCCAGAATCTAAGGGAGTTTTAGGAAATTTATGTCTAAACCTAGCGAATCTAATTCGATTATAGAGCTAGCATTGCTTCTTCAACACAGACTTAGGTCTCCTCTTTCAGTCTTGTTTGCAGCTGTTGAAGACTTGGTCTCTGGAGAAAGATTAAAGAAAGAAGATTTGCTAGACGCTAGAAACTCAGTTTCACAATTGTTAGAAATTAACGACTTGTTGTCTAATCTTTTTAAGTTTAGGAGTCTCCACATTTCTGAGGGGGATATCGATGCTATTGAGTTGGCGCTGAACGAAAGGCATATTTTAGAAGTAGTTGGTTATTACCTAGGAGTCTCGGATAAGATTGATAAAAAAATTGAAGGGGTTAAGAAGGTAGTTTCGAACGATGGAAAAGTTCGTTTCTATTTTCAGGGAGGAGAGAAGGTAATTGAGCCAAAGACTCTTCAGTCAATTTCTGGCGTCAAACTTGAGAGTCCCAGCGAGCTGACTCAGTTGTTATGTGAGGTGCTAGATGAGTATTTTTCCCAGTTGGGCCTTGAAGCGTTTTTCGTGGCAGATTCTCATCTTATCTATTTGGACTCTGTTGTGGCTCCTAGTAAGTAGTGTTTCTTTAGCAATATGACCCATTCTAGGACTAGGAAAATATAGATATTTAGTTTACGTTTATATACGGCTCGCGGTCTTGTAGTCATAGATAGGGTTCAGTATATAATTTACTGGCAGTGCTAGCGCACTGCTATACCCCGGGGTGAAGATTAATTATAAATGCCGAAGTTTATAGTGGGCGGGGTATAATGGCCTGAATCATTTCCCTTGCTTGGAGTAGGTCCATACTTTACAGTGGTGAACCGCAGAATTGAGCATGTAGTCCCTCGGGATTTTCTGAGATGCCAGTTTGTATAATGTAGCTATTTAAAGATTTCAGTATGTCAATTGTTGATGTTTCACTTATCGATGAGTCGCAAAGTCGTTATTTGACCTACGCCTTAAGTGTAGTCAATAGTCGAGCGCTGCCGGATGTTAGGGATGGCTTAAAGCCGGTCCAACGACGAATTCTTTATGCCATGCTGAAGAACTTGAGCTTGTTACCTGAGAAAGCTCATCGAAAAAGTGCCGCAGTAGTTGGTGAGGTTTTAGCTCGGTATCATCCTCACGGAGACGCAGCTTGTTATGAAGCTATGGTGCGAATGTCTCAAGATTTCAACTTTCGCTACCCTTTGGTTGATGGCCAGGGCAATTTTGGATCCCTAGACGGCGATTCTGCTGCTGCTTACCGATATACTGAAGCGAGGCTGAAGGCCCTTGCTTTGGAGGTGGTAGGTGATATTGGCATGGATACCGTGGCGGAGCGGGATAACTTTGACCAAACTCAACTTGAACCAGTTGTCTTACCCTCTCGGGTTCCACAGCTCTTGATAAATGGTGCGACTGGCATTGCTGTAGGCATGGCAACTGCAATTCCTCCTCATAACTTAGTAGAGGTAGTTAAGGCTCTAAGACTTCTTCTAGAAGACCCAAAGGTTAGTGACGCGAAACTTTTAAACCAGATTAAAGGTCCAGACTTCCCTACTGGATGCTCTATTTTGGCTACTAAGGCAGAATTGAAAGAGGTTTATCGTGTTGGTAGAGGACCGATTAAAACCCGAGGTGACTATACGATAGAAGAGGGCTCAAGGGGAAAAGAGTTAATTATTATTACCTCTATTCCTTATGCGCTTGATAAATCAAGCCTTGTTGAGAAAATAGCGGATCTTATAATAGGAAAGAAAATACCTAGTCTGGTTGATATTCGAGACGAATCAACGGATATCATTCGCATAGTTTTGGAAACTAGTGCGGATGCCGATGTCGACAAGATAATGGCCTATGTTTACAAAAACACGCCTCTCGAGCAAAACTTTAATGTCAACCTGACGGCTTTGATTCCTACAGAAAATCCGTTTTCAGGTAAACCAGTTAGGCTTTCCTTGCGAGAGATACTAGAGCAGTTTGTTTCCTTCCGAGAGGATGTCACGAAGCGAAAGTTGAGCTGGGAAAAGAATAAGCTGGAAGAGCGAATTCATTTGCTTCAAGGCCTGGTGAAAATATTTCCGGATATTATTGAAGTAATTAAAACAGTTCAGAAGTGCTCCGGCCGCAGTGATTCTGCTGAGAAGCTTCAGAAGAAATTTAAGTTAAGTGAGCTCCAGGCGTATTTCATAGTTGATATGAGAATATACCAACTTTCTCGAACTAATATTGACGAGGTGAATGCAGAACTTTCTGAAAAGCAAAAGCGTGTTAAGCAGATTGACAAGATTTTAAATAGCGTCAAGGCACTACGATCGGAGATTTCAGCAGAATTGGCTAGGGTCTCTGACACCTATGGTGATGTTAGGCGCAGTAAAGTGGTGCACGACCATGAAGAGATAGAATTTGATGCTGACGACTATATTGAGCATGAAGAAGTATTTGTAGTTGTTACTAAAGATGGTTGGGTGAAAAGGATCAGAACGACTAATGATCCGGAAACGACGCGAGTTCGAGATGGTGACTCAATTTTTGATGTAAAAGAAGCTTCGACCAAAGATAGCATCGTGATTTTTTCAAACCAGGGGAGCTTCTATACCGCCAAGGTCTTAGATTTAGCGTCTACTTCTGGTTATGGAGATCCAATACAAAAGTTATTTAAATTTAAAGACGGTGAAAAGATAGTTTCTGTTCGGCTTCTTCCTGAAGGAGTCCCTGCGGAGCAGGAACTTCTATTGTTTTCTCAGCGTGGTTTCGGATTTAGAGTTAATGCTAGTCAGATAGTTGAAACTAATAGGTCCGGTAAACGCTTGATGAAATTGAAAGTCGGAGATGAGCTTGCTGGTGTTCAGGAGGTAGATACCAAACTGCTAGTTCTTGTAAGTCAGAAAGGATATGGTTTTTCGTTTAAGACTGAGGAAGTTCCTTTGCTTTCCAATGCCGGGAAAGGGGTTATTTTACAGAAAATGCCTGATGACGATTCACTTACCGTTGTAAAGAGCGTGAAGAAAAGCGAAAGCTTGGAATTGCTTCTTAGTAATGACAAAACTAAAGTTGTCGAAGTTAAGGAGTTTAAAAATTCTGTTCGCGCCAAGCGTGGAAATAAAGTTATTAAAAGAGGTTTACCCGTGATTGGATTGGTGGTGGAGGTTTAGTATGGGCGCAGCTAAAAAGAAGAAATCATATTCTGCAACGGATATTGAGGTACTTGAAGGCTTGGAGCCGGTTCGAAAACGTCCTGGTATGTATATAGCTGGGACGGATACACCAGCTGGGCTTCATCAACTAGTTTTTGAGATTTTAGATAACAGCGTTGACGAAGCAATGAATGGCTACGCTGATACTATTGAAGTAATTCTTCATAAGGATGGAGAAAGTGTCTCAGTTCGTGACAACGGTCGAGGAATTCCAGTTGATAAACACCCGAAGTTTAAAAAACCAGCCCTTGAGATAATACTTACTACCTTACATGCCGGAGGTAAGTTCTCAGAGAAGAACTATAAAACAGCAGGTGGCTTGCATGGGGTTGGTAGTTCGGTCGTGAATGCACTTAGTGAAGAGATGGTTGCTACTGTCTTGCGTGATGGTAAGGAACATACCCAATCGTTCTCCCGAGGAAAGCCGACGAGTAAGCTTAAATCTAAGGCGGCTAAGGGGAAAAAAACTGGTACTACTATTTTTTTTCGACCAGACGATCAGATTTTCCCAAAGACTGAATTTTCCTCAAAGAGAATAAAAGACAATCTCAAAACGAAAGCCTATTTGAATCCAGGCTTAAAGTTGACATATTTCGACGAAAAAGCTGGGAAGAAAGAGATTTTCCATTTCGAAGATGGTCTAGTGGCTTTTTTGAAGGATGAGCTGGAGAGAAAAAAAGTTAAACCTTTGACGGACTCCTTGGTTATTCAGAAGGAAGAAGAGTTTGAAGTTTCAATAGCTATGGCTTGGACCGAGAACCCTAGGGAGGATTTTTACTCTTACGTCAACGGAATTTATACTGAAGATGGTGGCTCTCACGAGAATGGGGCTCGCTCTGGAATTGTTAGAGCAATTCGAAATTATTTTTTAGTACATGATGTTCAAACAAAAGGTGTAAAGATTGGTGCTGAGGATATGAGAGAGGGTTTGGTTTGTTTTGTTTCGGTCAAGTTGCCGGGAGATCGCTACCAAGCTCAGTTTCAAGGTCAAACTAAAAGTAGACTCAATAACCCTGAGGTTGCTCCTATTGTGGAGGCGGCGGCTAAATCTTTGGAGCAAATTCTCAATGAATCACCCTC
>CALKYB010000193.1 GCA_938003565.1 uncultured bacterium | reverse complement strand
GCAACGCGAGAACTGTCTCGCTGTGTTTTGACTTCCTTACCACTAACTTCACAGGACAAATCCCTTTGTGCTCGTGCAGCAAGCCCTTCAAATCCTCAAGCTTCCGACTTGAGCAGGAATCAGCTGGAATCCGAAGGATCGCCTCTCTAGCAGCACTATCTCGTAGACTGATCGCTGACTCTACCTTAGAAGCAATCATTTGCTTGCGCTCATCTGAGACTTCCAACTTTCCAGTTACAACAACTGGATCCTCCGAGCTAAGAATTTCGTCCACTTTAAGATACACGTCAGGCCAAACAATAACATCCATAGTGGAAGTGAGGTCTTCTAGAACAAACGTAGCATAACGATCCCCCTTCTTGGTATTTTTAGCCTTAAGAAAAGTAATAATTCCACTTACTGTCACTTTTTGACCATCGGAGCTGCGAGAAAGATTGTCAATTGAGTTGGCACCAATCATTGCAATCTCGGACTTAAACTTCTCCAATGGATGTCCAGAAAGATAGAATCCTAGAGCTTGTTTTTCATAGCGTAGTTTTTCGGTGCTTACCCACTCATCAAGTAAATCACGACCAGGGTTGTAAAATGTTTCGTCATCCTGATCACCACTTGCTCCACCGCCAGCAAATAGTCCTAGTTGATTGCTAGCCGCTTGAGCTTTAACCCTTGCGGCCCGTTTCATAACATCATCCAGGCGGGCTACAAGTTCGGCTCTGGACATACCACACCAATCAAAGGCTCCAGATTTTATCAAATTCTCTACAGCTCGTCTGTTGAAGCTATTGTCCACTCTTGAGCAAAAATCCAAAAGACTCTTAAAAGCTCCCCTCTGTTCTCGCTCCTCAATCATCAGCTCAACAGACTTCTGACCAACTCCCTTGAGAGCCGCCAGGGAGAATATTATTTGCTTTTTAGATACAGCGAAACCCTTGTCTCCACTGTTTACATCTGGTGGCATAATCGCTACCCCCATCTCTCGACAGGCATTGATGTTCTTCAAAGTCTTCTCGGTATCTCCCATTTCAAAGGTCATCAACGCTGCCATAAAGCAGCGAGGGAAATGAGCTTTCAAATAGGCGGTTTGGTATGATATCAGCGCATAAGCTACGGAATGACTTCGGTTAAAGCCATAGCGAGCGAAAGTTTCCATTTGGTCAAAGACTTCTTCTGCTACTCGTGGGTCAACTTGTAGCTTCTTGGCACCTTCCATGAAAATTTCGCGCTGTTTGGCCATCTCTTCGGGCTTTTTCTTACCCATCGCCCGCCGAAGCATATCCGCTTGTCCAAGCGAGTAGCCAGCCATATCTCTAGCGATCTGCATGATTTGTTCTTGATAGAGAATAATCCCGTATGTATCTTTGAGAATTTCCTCAAGCATCGGATGCAAATACCGAACAGGCTCTCTTCCATGCTTTCGATTAATATATACATCGACCATCCCCGCATCCAAAGGTCCCGGACGATACAAAGCCAAAATAGCGACAATGTCTTCAAAACAGTTGGGCTTCATGCGCCCAACCATGTCGGTAATTCCGCTAGATTCTAATTGAAACACGCCGATTGTTTTCGCAGCAGAAATTAACTTAAATGTCTTGGCATCGTCCCAGCGAATACTATTTAGGTCGATTTCCTTTCCGGTTTGTTGCTTGATTAGCCTCACAGCTTCGTGCAGGACTGTTAGAGTCTTTAACCCAAGAAAATCAAATTTAACCAGTCCAATCTTTTCAACTCCATTCATAGAGAATTGAGTTACTACCTGCCCCTCTTTATCCACCATCAAAGGAAGATACTCTACGATCGGATTGTCCGATATTACTAGTCCAGCAGCATGGGTCGAAGTATGTCTGGAAAGCCCTTCAAGTTTGAGCGCTAAATTAATTAGCTCTTTGCCCTCCCCATCAGCGTATTGCTTGAGCTTTTTCTCCATTTTCAAGGCTTCAGAAATTGGATAATCAAAGCCCTGCCTAGGAGCTGGAATTAGTTTAGCGATTCGGTCCGTTTCGGCATAACTCATGCCCAAAACACGTCCAACATCTTTAATAGCTGCTTTTGCTTTGAGAGTTCCAAAGGTGACAATTTGCGCAACTTTGTCCTTCCCATAACGCTCAGTCACATATTCAATAACTTTCGCACGCCCATTAATACAAAAATCAATATCAATATCAGGTAGGCTTATTCGCTCCGGATTTAGAAAACGCTCGAAGAGTAATTTATTAAATATAGGATCAATTTCAGTGATGTTAAGAACGTAAGCTACTAGAGAACCAGCAGCACTTCCCCGCCCTGGCCCTACGGGAATATCATTTTCCTTAGACCATTTGACAAAATCAGAGACCACGAGGAAGTAGCCTTCAAAACCCATTTTGTTAATCAGACCTATTTCTTCTTCCAACCTATCAAAATATACTTTACGCTGCTCTTTGCTAAGTTTCTGGTCTCTGGACTCAATTTCAACAATTCGGGCCTCAAGTCCTTCCAAGGATTTTTCTCGAAAAAGCTCCTCTAATGTTAACTCCTTTGGAGGATCAAACTTCGGCATGTGATAGGTGTTAAAGTCAAAGTCTATTTCGCAACGCTTAGCGATTTCAAAACTTTGCCCAATCCCTTCACTATACTCAGGCAAAGCCCGCAGCATTTCTTGCTCAGTTTTAAAATGAAGACTAGCTCCCTCATGACGGATTCTACTTGGGTCGGTAATTTGTTTCCCAGTGGACACACACATCAACACTTCTTGAGCATGATGGTCGTCCGGGTGCAGATAATGACAATCGTTAGTTGCGATTAAAGGAATACCAAGTTTTCCGCCGCATTCTTTAGCTATCTTATTTAGAGTTTGCTGCTCAACTATTTCATGAGGCTGAACTTCTAGATAGAATCTGTCGCCAAACAGGGTTTGATACTTCCTAGCTATTTCAATTGAACCATCTAAGTCCTCTTTCCTCGCTCGAGAGGCGAACTCTCCCGACATACAACCACTAAGGCAAATGATACCTTCATTGTATTGTTCTAAAAGTTCATGATCAATTCGCGGCTTAAAATAAAAGCCTTCGATATAAGCCAAACTCACTAAGGCGCATAGATTCTTGTAGCCCTTATTGTTCATAGCAAGAAGGGTCAGATGGTGAGTGCTGGCTCCACCCTGGGCGGTAGTCTTTCTTTCATGCCGACTAACTGGGTTTAAATACACTTCACAGCCAATAATTGGCTTTATCCCTTCCGCCTTAGCGGCTGAATAAAAATCCAGTGCTCCATGCATATTTCCATGATCAGTTATCGCCACAGCTTGTTGGCCCTGCTTCGCAGCATGAGCCATCAATTTGGGGATTTTATTCGCTCCATCAAGAACGCTATACTGGGTGTGCAAATGAAGATGTACGAACTTGGACATAGAGAAGTCTTTTTGAATAGTTAACCGGGCGACTAGTCTTCTAGTTTATAAGCCGAGAACTAGAGAAATTAAATCATTTACAGACTAGCAAGAAACGCGATGGTTGTCCTTTTAAGAAGGTTTGTTTTAATTGCTAGAAATCTTTTGAGATTCCTTTGTTAAAGATATCTTATCAACATCCAAAGCTCTGATCCGGTCCTTAAATTTCTTACTACTTCGATATCTAGGATATAATCTAGATGGAACCTTAATGAGCTTTCCAGTTCGCGGATGCTTGACCGTCCAAGGCTTTCTTTTCTGCAAATAAAACGTGCCAAATGATGGAATCTTTACAATTCCCTCCTTGATTAGTGTGTTTTCTACAGATCGAAACACTTCCTCAACTTGCTCCTTGGCTAAAGCGTGGCTTACGCCTGTTTCTTTAGATAAATACTCAAGTAATGCATTCTCCGATTTTGCCTCTCCTAGCCCGAAAGTAAACGAAAGTATAAAAATCCATGTAAATTTAATGTGATACATCTATATACTCTCGATAATGCTACAAGTTCAAAATATAAAAGTTATTAATCCTATAGTTATCGACCTTTCATCAGGCTTGTTGCGGCTCAAAGCATTAAGTCTAACCCCTTAGATAGAGTTTCCTATAATAATTTTAACTCCACTTTCTAGGTTGCCTCGAGGCTAGGCTCTAAACCTGGTATTTGATAAAACTTTGCTCGCTTCACCCGCCCCAACCAAATTTCAAATTTGAAGAAATCGCAATATGACAAATAAAGCGGATCGAAAAGCTTAAAGTTATTAGTTATAAATAGAGGAGAAATGCCCTGAGTAAGACCAGACGTTAACTTTGAAAGAAAGGTCTAGTAAAACCTTTTTGGAAATCTTAAGTAGCTAGTGTTTCCATAATACGGTGAGCAGCATCCGCACCAGAACGAGCCGCGCCTGGAAGAATTTGTATGGAATTTGGATCTAAATCTCCAGCGACTTCAAAAACTTTCGGGCGGTTATTCTCAGCACATAATAAGTCAACAAGTTCCAACCCTAAACTTTTAAATCCCGTAGCTGGGACAATAAAGTCAAAGTTGCGTCCCCCTTTTGTTTCACCTTCGGGCGTCATAAGGTTGGCGGTCTGGCCCTGAACTGAGTCAACCACAGTATCCCATTGTAGTTCTATATCTTCAGCCTGCGCAAGTCGGCTCATTTCTGTACGGGGATCGGGCTTTTCAAACCACCCATGACTTTCTTCACCAATTTCCGGCTTTCTGATTAATACAGTAACATTTGCCCCGAGTCGACGCGCCATCGAAGCACAATCGCGAGCGGTATAACCTGCGCCAATGACTGCTACTCTATGGTTAGGTTCCACTGGACACGGTTCGTTGCCCATATCGTAAAAACTAAAAATACCAGTTTTAAGCAGTTCAAGCGGATCCAAAACAATATCCGTCGATTCTAAGGCAGCGACAGAGTTCGTTTTTCTTGCTCCGGTTGCAAAAATTACACCAGAAAATTCTTCGCGGCCGATTAGAGTTTTATCTCCTTTATTGGAGAGCGACAGCTCTCTACTGCCGACTTCGGCTAGAAAACGAAAAGTAGCACCAGCATCTTCCAAAATATCTTTGTAGAGAGTCATCGCATGTGTTCTGGTCTCTGCTTGCTCATATGTCACCGGTATCAAATGCATCGGAGGTATTCCATCCAGAGCCAATCCTCCAGGGAGTGGATTCTTGTCATAGATCGTAGGGTGGTGACCCTTTTTCAAAAGCTCCCATGCTGCCTGCATGCCAGCTAGGCCAGCTCCTATAATTGCTATTTTTTTACCATTGCTTTTTGGTAAGCTTGGTATTTGAAACTTACCTTCATAGAATAGTTTTCTAAGTAACATACCGAAATAGTATTCCAACATAGGGGTCACTACACCGGTATACATGGTGTTCTGATTGCAAGATACGACGCAAGGACCTTCACAAGCTGCGTAAGCAGCTACAAATGGCGAGCCGAAAAAAAATTCCTGTAGGGCTTCTAAGTCTCTGTCTTGACGCAGCAGCTCATAAACTCTTTGAATGCCGCGAAGTTCACCTAATGGACACCCTTGTTTTGCCATGGAACAGGGGGAATTTCCGCAGCCGTGGCAGCTGTCCCTTTCTTTCATTGCAGCAACTCGAGCTTCATCCAGCGAAGTCGGTAGTTTATAGTAGGAACCCCAAAATCCCGCTACATTAATGGGGAGTTCCGCATGAGGTAGTCCGTTATGCTCTCGCACCAAATGAATTAATTCTTCGTTCATGTAGTTACTCTCGGTTGATGTTGGCTTTATGAAATAACCTTAAGTAATTAAAGGCATTTCTCCGTACTAGAGTAGAATATTCTTAGGCGGAGTAATTTTTAGAAATTTGAAA
>CALKYB010000192.1 GCA_938003565.1 uncultured bacterium | reverse complement strand
GCCCTTCCTGAAGTGGGGTTTGGTGGATATTCTTGATTGTCTATATAGAATCCCTCCAGTGCTGTGAATACATTTCGACTTGTAGTTATTCTCCGTGCATCTCTTGCGGAAGCTTTATAATCTTGAAAACTTGGTACAGCTATCGCTGATAATATCCCCACGATAGCCACCCCTACTAAGAGTTCAATTAGGGTGAATCCTGACGTGCCGTTTGCACTCTTGCCTCTAGTGAAGATTGTGCAGCGAACTTTGTCTTTTAATGAATTTTCCATTATCTGCCACTCTGAATACCTATTTATACAACTCACCTATGAGTTCTTTTCGAAGGAACGGGTGTGGTGTGCTGAGTCGCCCTTCAATAGAATTGCTGAAATAGATAATAAACTAATTTTATTGCGATATTAGTATGTAAGGTCGTCATAAATCATTAAAAACTTTAATCTTAGATCAAATCTTTTCAACTCTATAGTAGTGCGCTGTATGCTCTATTAGTATGAATCTGGCTGTATCTAAAATGAGAAGCGATGCTGTTTTCACTAAGAGTGAAGGGCTTTCTCAAATTAAGCTTCTTATGGCGATATCTATTGAGGTTATTATATTTTACTTAGGTAGAAATGAAGACCTTTAACCACTTCAGCCATTATTTTGTAGTTGAGTTTGTCGTAGGTGTCTTCAGGTGTATGGTAGTTGACGTTTCTATAGAACGCTGTGTCTGTGATCATTACCGCGTCAATTCCTTTGCTCCAATAGTTTCTATGATCAGAAAAATCTATTCCTGGTAGGATACTGGGAGCATTGATTGAGCGAAGTTTAAGGTCGGTTACCTCCATGTACCGGCGCTTTATGTTTTTTGTTGGACTATTCAAGCCTAGATCTCCAACAATACAAAGAAAATTCCCTACACTAGGGTAGGCTAACTTCAAGAGTGGTGAAGGGTAGTCTTGCGAGTCAATTTCATCTGAAAAGTATCCTATCATCTCGAGTGAAATCATTAGGCTAGGCTTAATTCCCTTTTCTTGCAGTGACTTGGCATGATAGGCGCTTCCCATTAACTCAGTCGCGAAAAATGGCGGTTCTTCTAAAGTAAAAGCAACAAGATGGATAGGGGGATTGATAGAGTTCTTTTGCAGCAAAGAGGCGAGTTCTATGAGTCCTGCAACTCCCGAAGCATTGTCATCAGCTGCGGGAAGCTCTTCGAAGGCATCGTAGTGAGCTCCAACTACCACTAAGTTTTTCTCACCGCGGCCAAATTTGGCAATTACGTTTTTGAAGGTTTTACCCTCATAATTATAGCTTTGAATTTCAATTTCATCGGAGTATTTGCGAAATTCAGATTCAATATAGTCAGCAGTACGATCGAGATTTTCGGTGTTCTCCCAATCACGTGGGATGAACTCTGTGGATAGTTTAACTACATGTTCTTGTAGCCGGCTTTCAGAAACTTCTACGTCGTAGTTAATAGCTTTTGGGGCGAAAATTATCGGTCGGGTAACTAAGAGGTATAGTCCAGCAACGGAGAGCAGTGACAAAGAGGTGAGGAAAAGAGCAACTTTATAGAGTTTCTTCAGCATGTTCCTAGTTGTTCGTGCTTTTGTAAGTAAAATTTATATTTATCAGCCTAAGCGCTTACACACCCGTTAGATCCTTTAGCAGGTCGTTTTTTGTAAGCAGCCACGCCGCTGCCGCGGTCGCACAGGGCATCAGAATAACGCCTAGAAAGGGAATTGCCCAGCAAATAGCCAGTATGAAGCCAAAAATAGTCAACTTTAGGAAGTGTTTTATCGAAAAGCTCAAACGTTTTCTAGCGCTGATTTTTAGTGAATCAAGTACGATATCGACGAACTGATAAGAGAGAATCCAAGCTCCAAGTGTGAGGGCTACTGGAGTTAGTATTGGGATGAGTCCGAATATGAAAATTAGAAGACCTAAAGGAAGGATCCAAAGTAGTTTAAGGAGTTCATTGAAGACAGTTCTTGTGGCTTCAGAGGCTAAGCCGCTCTCCGGTGGTACTTCTACCCCATTTAACTCTAAAACCTTAATAGCTATCGAGGTTTGAAAAAAACCGGATAGGACTAACACTAAAACTAAAGATACAACGAGGGTTGTTAGGAGAAGGGAGAAAGCCGTCAAAGCCCATATTCCCCAATTGGCAAGGCTTATGAAGTGGCCAGAGCGATCAATATCGAAGTATTCGTAAATAATAGGAAAAGAATAGTAAGCTGTAGTTACTGTTGTGATATAGGACAAAGTTCCAACGAACCAAGGCCAGAGGGCGAGCCGCCTTATATCTTTGTTTTTGAAACAGAGGAGTATGCCAACCAGGGGTGCGACAATGGCATTTCTATGGTTCTTTAGCATTTCCGATATTTGAAATTCTTGAAGTTTCGACTTTTACAATTTTCTTTTCATTTGAGTCGCGATTGAACTGCAAATCGCGACCGTCGGGAGTTCTGACAAAAAAGGACAAACTTCTTTCTGCGGATAGAATATTGGAATCAATAATAGAATTGCTGAGTATTTCAATTTTCTCAACCAATTCTTCTTCGGTTAAGTCTTTTAGAAAAAATACGGCGATTTGCAATACCGAGTTGTGAATCTGACTACCTGCGATTCTGTAAGGATTTTCTCTTTCAAGGTGGTATCTATGAGAGCTTAGTTGTTTTACCGGCTCAGGTTGGTTGACTCCAAACAACCAAAGGCTAAGTGCGAAGCAAGCTCCAAGTGATACCGATAGGGATTCAGGCTTAGACCAACCTTGTTTTGCTTTATGTTCTTCGTTGAGTCGTGCAATGCTGGTAGAGGCTATCCAGTCATGAAGTCCCATTTGTGCTTTGCTGAACAAAATTAAAAAAACCGAACCAATAAATACAAGCATGGCTAGGAGCATATTCGATTCAAGCAAGTAGGGACTTGCAATGAGTCCATTAGCCCTAAAGTAGATTTGCGGTAGCTCAATAAGTAAAATAATTAAACCGGGGTAGGCTAGGTACCTAAGAAAACTTTTCCCTAAACCAATATGATTGCCTGTATTTATACTTAAAACTTTGAGACCAAAGAGCTTTTTCCCAGGTGTTCCACCACCCATAAATTCACTATTGCCCAGAGAGAAATAGAGAGCGGCGAGTGCGAAAGTGCCTAGGCCCCAATTGTTACTTGGTAGAAAAGTTCCTGCGAGAACTCTAATTAAGAATAGGTCGATTAGGGCAGCTAAAAGGCGAGCCGGTGAAGCTTGAAGATTAGAAATCATGGCCATAAGGTTTTGCTAAATTAAGAGATGGGAAGCCCTAAATAGGCTCTTCCAAATTAACTTCTATAGTGGTCGAACTTTAGCGCAGCTCTCAATTTTCTTAAAATTTATAACTAAGATTTTGAACTTGGGGCAAAAAATGCTAAAAATCCAGTTAAATTAGGCTCTTATAAGCACTAAGTAAACGCTACATATTTGTTCTTTTGGTGATAACAAGTATATGGATCGTAATGTGAAAAAGAGAGACGAGAGTTTTCTTGAAAATTTAGAGTCTGAGCATCTTGAGTCGTCTCATCAGGGGGCTCAAGTTGAGGACTCTCGGCCAAACCCATCTGGTGCTCGTCGTGCAGCCCAGTTGAGCCGCAATGATGATTATAGACTTGCCAAGATTAATATCTTAGATATAGCTGGTTGGGTTCTTACCCTGCTAATTCTTTGGGCTGTGTATACGGTTATTAGTGGTTTTTTTAGTTCTGAAGCTACTCCTGTGCAAAAGCCTAAACTTACTAAAGAGCAGATTTTAGAGCGCAGGAAGTTAAAAGCCGCAATGGTGAGGCACGAGAGAAAAAGAGTTCAAAACAGTGAGGCATTCTCTAGTGTGGAGTCACGGTTAGCGGATATTATTTCCGAGGAAGAAAAAGTTGTTGAGGAGGCTGTCGTGGAAGAGGAGAGACGATCTCAAGGTGGCTTCAGGTTAGGAGTAGCAATACAGCGCTTACTTATTAAGGATGGACAAAAGCCTGACGAGTCTCAGTAGTAACACTCTATTAACTTCAATTTACAGGTGTTAACTCGGAAATTTGAGCTCAGCAATTTTCTTGATAATTTCGTAACTGGTTTCGCCAGCGAATATAAATCCACTCCTTCCAGCAGTCACCCAAAGTAAACAAAGGCTAGTCCACATAATTTGGATACTTACAATAAATAGACCAACGAGTATTATTCCACCAAAAGAGTTTTTGATATCCGTTTGATGAGGATGTATTTCCTGGAATCCTAGAATTATATCTGCAGTTAGTGAAAATCCTAAAAGGAAGCAGAGCCAGTTGCAAAAGGTTTGATCTAAGGCGAGACAAACTACTAGGACAGGAACAGAGAAAAGCGGGAGAAAATAGGGAGCGATAGCAATGATCGGCGCAAACTTTAAAGTGTCATGCGTTAGAGAGTACTTAACATGCCCAGTATGCTTGTCTACTCGAAAGTCATAAATTCTATTTCCGGTTAGGACAACTACCACTGCGTGCTTAAGCTCATGAATAAAAGTTCGAAACTTATGAAGCTTCATCCCACCAACTATAGTACCTGAAGCGAGAACTCCTGCAGCAAAAATAGCCCAGGAAGTCTCGTTAGTGTGACTGCCCATTACTAATAAAGTAATGTTTAGGAAAATAAGAATGCTAATCCCAAGTGAAACTGGTATGCTCAAAATGAAAGAAAGGCTTTTAACTTTCTTTACCCGATTTTTCTTTCTTTTAAGTTTCACAATCTTTCAATTTATTAATGACTAAGAGCTCTAGAGAATCATTTTCCAGACCTGTTGACAATCCATTGGCTGATGTTTTGCTTTTCCACGGACTCACAGCAAAGCCCTCAGAGTTGGAGTTTTTAGCGAGCCGCTTAAGAGAGAATGGGTTTAGAACTCATTGTCCTTGTTTAGCTGGGCATGACAAAACTATCTATGACTTAAAGAAAGTACCTTCGAGAGTTTGGATAGATCAGGCTAGGAGCTCTTTGGAGCAAGTATTTGATGAAACTAAACGCCCAGTATTTGTCGCCGGACTCTCTTTTGGGGCTTTACTTTCAATAGTGGCTGCGGGTAACTCGAGCAGAACACCTGAAGCTATCGCATTAATGTCAACACCGCTTAGGTTAGCGTCGAAGAATAGAAGGGTTTTACTCTCGATACTTTCTTCTTTCCCAGATTCTATTTTGAACCTTCTTTGGACTGTTAAGAAAAAACAGCGAGATAAAAGTAGTTTTAAATTACCAAGAGATGCCTATAAGCGTCACTCTGTTGCGGCTGCAGCTCGGCTAGTTCAAGTTAGGCAGGAAGCTTTTCTGGCCTTAGAAAAGATTTCCTGTCCTATGCTGGCTCTACAGGATCCAGGAGATCATCACTTAGATCCAGGGGCTATAGATTTGTTTGAAGATTTTTATTCTGGAGATGATCTCCTAGTCAAACTTGTTCCAGGAGGTCAGCATGAACTTACTCTTGGACCAAAGAATGAAGAAGTTGTAGATTCTATAGTTAGTTTTTTTAAATCTAATCTTGTCTAGCAGGGTTAAAATTTAATTTTATCAAGGGAAAATAGTTCTTGCCTAGAGAAAGTGTACATTGGAGTGTTTTAGATAAAGCTGCAGAAACTTTATTGAAGGAGGCCCCTGCGGTTTCATCAACAATTAGTTCTAATTTGGATGCGGCGCGTCTTGGAGCGATGGCTCACGATGCAGCTTATTATTTTCAACTTGGAGGTAAGCCTACAGAGGAGATAGCAGCTTGCCTTCATGGTTCTTATAAAAATGATACTTTCCAACCTTTGCTCCGGTTGGCGAAATATATAGTAGCTAAAAAGGGAAGTGGGGAATTAGACGAAGCCCAGCTCTCCAACCTTTGGGCATTTCTGCTTGGTATGGTGTCTCATTTTGCGACAGATGTGACTTTTCATCCAATGATTTACTGGTTTACTGGAGACTATTATGACTACCATCCCAGGGAGAGGGTTGAAGCAAGACGTCGACATCGACTTTTTGAAACTTACCTAGAGGTTTGTTTTGCAGACAATTCTTCCAACCTCGGTAAGGTAAATATGCTTAAAATGCAGAAGAGTCTTAGAGGTGAGGAGCGAAATTTTCTCAAAGATATAGTTGAGATGCTAGACTCTGAGCTTCTACCGAAGAACTTTCCGGAGCTCTCAGAAAAGGTTCCTGCCTCTTGGCAGTCTCGTCCGACCTGGGGGGAATCTCTGAAGTATCTAGCTATTTGTCAGGTGGCGTTTCGTAGCTCGATTCTGGGCTTTGTGTTTCGAGGATTTTCTCTTCTATTCCCGAGAAATATTGGAGAAATTGATGCTCTATTTTGTTTCGCTAGGCGCAAAACAAACTTCTGTCTGAGAAATGAACTGGAGTTTAAGAATCCTGTTACCGGAGAGAAGAAGCTTGCTAGTGTAAATGATCTTCATGATGAAGCACTGGCTTTGACAGTAGATATATTCAAGCGGTTTGAGGTTTTACTCAATAATGAAACAGGGGACATTGAATCTGTTTTGAGCGATGTGGTTGGAGTTTCTCTTAATTATGGCATTGAAGGGTGTGATAAGAGTTCTGGAGAGCACTTTTCTGACGTTGGTGTGGACTTGCGCGGTTTGAATCGGGGATAGGGGGCTTAGTTGTGCTGTGAGCAGGAGTTTGTCTTGTTTCGCTAGTCCTCGAACCGCTGAGATTATAGATTTTAGTGGGATAGACCAGCTTTGGGCGTAGGTCAATGCGGTTCTGCGGAAGCCGCTCACCAAGAAAAACTCCTGCTCACAGCTGTTGGGATATTGCTTAGTAGTCGAGGTTAGGTGTAGGGCTAAGATTTTCTTCATGCCGCCCAGGACACGCGGTCATTGAGTGGATTTATACTGAAACCACTATAAATTTCGGTTAAATATTGACCTCTCAGACTCAGGTTTCAGTATAGCCGAGCGTGAGCGAGGTATCTCTTCCTTTTCGTTTTTCAATTCTTGCATTTGTGTGAGTAACTTAGGGATTAAGTCGGTCGTCTACAAATCGCTTAATTTCGGAGAGGAAATCCTCTACTAGATGATTGTTGGAACTCTGGTTGTCCAGGATCATTCCGGATAGTTGGTTGCTTAGCTGGTGTAGATCAGATGTGCCTAATCCTCGAATGGCTCTTCTTGCTGTTATTGTGTTTTTCGCTGATACTGATTCTTGGTTTTCAATGTCTAAAATCTGAGTTTGTAATACTTGGTCAACTTCTCCCCAGGTGGTTCTTGTTCCTGCAAAGAAGTCTCCCAGAGTGCCTCTAGTTGATTTTAGTCGTTCCTGAAACTCTCTGATTGACGATTCGCTCATGCCCATGGAAGTTGCTTCTTGTAGTGCTCGGAGAGTTTTTGGTCCAAGAGTTCCATCTAAACTATTTGTTGTATCGAACGCTTTTTGATTCATCCTTTCCTTTAGGAGGTCTTCTACTAATTTTAAAGGTTGAGTTTCGTTTTGGTTAACCACCTTCTTTGCATTTCGGATTAGGTCGCCGTCGGGTTTGGCTAGTTCTTCAACTTCGATACTGTTTGATGGATATTTCTCAGAGATCAGCTCGCCAGTGTCAGGATCTGCTCCGAAAAGAGTAGTGGTATTTTTGCATGCTACTTCCACCAAGGAGGCATCTTCTACATCTGCGATTAGTTCTTCTAGGTCTGGAAAAGCTAGCTGTTTCAACTCATAGGTTTCTGCCCCTTCGTGGATCGTAGAGATGACGGCTTCGTCATGTTTATCTCTAAGTTTTTCTAGGGATCCGGCGATACCATTTTCTCCCTCAATTTCGTATTTTAGTGCTTCAAGCACGTCATCTTGTTTGTGACTCAGGCGATACTTAAAGTAGGCATCTTTGAGGTCATTTGCATGAGCGGTGCACTGCTCGTCTGTCTCTGTTTTGACAGAGTCTTTTATGACTGGTTTTTCGTCTTCAAATTGGGGCATCTTTTGCTCAGTAGTTTGCATGTTG